>WJIO01000086.1 GCA_014730235.1 Candidatus Poribacteria bacterium | reverse complement strand
GGCTCATGAATATACTCCTTGAATTTCAGTCTTTTTTGAGTTGATTGCTGTTGTTATACCATAAAAGCATAGCTCAGAAGCTATTCATAAGCAAGGCCCTTTCAATAGGATTTTAAATGGTGTTGAAAACAGGCTAAGTAATCTTAACCCATCTCTGACTATGGTAACAACCAATTCCTCTCGAGCTGACTTCTCCTTTGGGAAATGATACTCCTCTATACGCTTACCGTATCGGTCATACCAATCACTATCAGCCACCTGAGAAAGCCAATTTGGTGCAGAAACAGCCAAAACGTTGAGGCATGACCTCAATGTCTCCCCCACACTCTGCATTCGGCTCATAATACGAACAGCAGATAATATGTGAGTGGAATCAGTCCGCTGCTTACCCCGTTCCTTGATTAATCCAAGCTCCTGAAATCTCGCCAGCATGGCATCAAGCAAATGCTGTTCTATGCCACCTGCCAGCAAGCGGGAACGAAATTCACTCAGTATTGAGTAGTCAAAACCAGGATCATCAAGCTCCAGACTCAGGGCATATTTCCAGTCTATTCTTGCTCTCACAGCTTCTGCAGCTTGTCTGTCGGAAAGCTTGCTTACATATTGCATGATACACACCAGAGCGAGTCTCCACGGATTATATGCTGGTTGCCCACAGGATGGGAACAGAGACATAAATTCCGTATCCTCATAGAGATTGCCCAACTCATCTCGCATCTGCATGTAGATATTACCTTTTGGGAAGGACTTCTTCGCTATACTTTTCGTTTCTTCTGGTATATTTGGTATCTTCTCTGGTTTCAGTGACATTGATAAATCATCCATATATTTTGAATGCCATATTTCCCATAGATGAAGGATAGCATCTAAAACCAAGAATCCCAACCAAAACAATAAATTTTGAATTCGCCAACAGTATCATAAATTTTATGCTTGGATCCGAATACAGAGATCAAGATATGATTGGAGATTAAAAATAGAAAAGGCAGTGGCGCTGCTTGTTAAACCACTGCCCTGAATAGATAATTCCTAACTATAAGGAGGCTAAGTTATTCTATTTCTACTTTTGATAACAGAGGGTTAAGACCAAATATTCCTGTTAGGATATTCAGAATTGATAAATGGAATAATTATGGCTTGCTAAAATTTGGTATAAATAGTAGAATGGAAAAGGAGAAATTTATGATGTTTGTATGGGTGGCAAAATTCAATTTATGAAATTCGACAATATAAATAAAATTCTGATAATTAGAAATGATGGTATAGGTGATTTGCTCAATTCTACACCAGCTATTTCAGCTCTTCGGAAATCATATAATAAAGCGAAGATTACCGTTATGGCAAAATATCCATGCGATGAAATACTTTTCATGAATCCGGATGTTGACAATATTCTTGTATATACGGCAAGAAGTTTAATAGAAAGAATCCAGTTTTTATGTAAAATAAATAGAGAAAATTATGATATGGTAGTGGTTTTGCAAAATTCTTCATTTTGTAATTTTATTGCTTCTATATCTTGTGCAAAATACAGAATTGGTAGTAAGGGTAAAAGATTCAGCTTTGCTTTAACCCATAAGATGAAAAAGGAATATTCCAAAGGTCAAAGACATGAAATCCAGAGAAATCTTGATCTGGTAGAAATTGTAGGAGCTTATACGGATAACTTGAATTTGGTATTTCAATTATCTGAGGAAGAACGTAACTGGTCATCTGATTACCTTAGAAAAAATGGTATTGAAGAAAACGACAAAATAATAGGTATTCATCCTGGCGGTAGCTCATTTGATAAACTCTGGCCTGTGAAAAATTTTGCTTTAGTTGCCGATTCGTTGGTTGCTAAATATAATGCTAGAATTTTGATATTCAACGGACCACAGGAAAATGACTTGATGGAAAAGATTAACGGATTAATACAAAGCCAATATGTAAATATATCAGGTGTTTCCCTGCGGCAGTTTGCGGATATTTTGCAGAAATGTTCTCTTTTTATATGCAATGATTCAGGGCCAATGCATATAGCAGCGGCGTTGAGAGTTCCAACAGTAGCTATATTTGGCCCAACGGATTATATAAGATGGAAACCTCATAATGACAAAGCCGTAGTTGTGAGGCTGGATACGGATTGCTGGCCTTGCAGTGCTCATAAATGCAATAAAGACTATGAGTGTATAAAAGCTCTATCAGTGGAAAAAGTTCTGGATGCTGCAGTTTCTATTCTTGATTAGGTGACTAAATTGGTTCAAAAATCAGAAATTCAGAAAATTTTAATATTCAGCTTTAGTCATATCGGTGATTCTGTCCTTTCCACCGCTGTTATTCCACCGCTTAAAAGATTTTTTCCCGATGCAAATATAAGTTTACTTACAGGCCCGAAAGCCGTTAGTTTGTTTGAAAATGATCCCCGAATTGATCGTTTAATTATATATGATACCCAAAAAGAACATAAAGAAATCAGGGGGAAATTAAAATTAGCAAAAGAATTACACAGGCAGAAATTTGATCTGAAAATTGATTTAAGGGATACATTCTGGTCGCGGTTTATAGGCGGAAAGCGATGGGGTATGCCTACCCTAAGAAGACATACAAAGAATTATAAAAAAATGCATGCAGTTGACAGATATCTGGATATTTTATTATCTCAGCATGTAAAAGTTGTTGAATCCTCACCTGCTTTATATATATCCGAATACTACAAAAATTATGCAGAAAATCTACTTAAGGAAAATGGGATTGCAAAAGATGATAGAATTGCAGGTATACATATCGGGGGTGGTTGGTCATATAAGCTTTGGGATATTAAGAAATATGCTTTTATTGCAGATAATATAATGAAAAATTATAAGACAAAAGTTTTAATTTTTGCAGGCCCGGAAGAAACTTTCATACTGGATAAAGTTCAGCCTTTAATGAAGTATCCTGCAATTATAATTAAAGATGTAAATTTACTTCAATTAGCTGCGTTGATACAAAGATGCTGTCTTTATATAGGGAATGATACAGGCCCAATGCACATAGCAGCGGCTTTAGGAATTCCAGTAATAGCTATCTTTGGGCCAACAGATTCAGGGAGAAGTGGCCCCTATGGAAATAAACACATAATAATCACAGGACATTCTGAATGTAGCCCATGTCATCC
>WJIO01000085.1 GCA_014730235.1 Candidatus Poribacteria bacterium | reverse complement strand
GCAACTGGATCAACGGATTTCTTTTTCAGAATATGTTCAAGACTGAATTCCTGAGGGGATAAGAAGGCAACAGATTTGGCAAAATCCATAGTGCTTCCGCCGCCAATGCCAATAATCCAGTCGCCAAGATCATTTCTGTTATTCATAAAAGCCTTTAAGTCGTTTATTTCTGGATTTGACTTCATTTCGCTGTGTTTGATTATTTCGCAGTTGGGGAGAGCTTCTTCAATTTCCCAGATAACTTCGAGTTTATCCATAACAGTCTTTTCATAGAACACTTCCACAATATAAGATTCTTTACCGATAATATCTTTTATAGCTTCAACACATGTACCAGGGCCGAAGCTGATTTTTACCGGATTGTGATATTTATAATTTGTAATATTATTCATATTATCCTCTTACTATATTTTCTCATTTTTGGTTCTCCCGGGTTGGTGTGGGAAAACTCTATATTTTGTCATTCCTGCGGAAGCAGGAATGACAAGCTGAGAGCATTTTCAATTATTACCACACTAAACCCGGAAGAATCAAATAAACAGGAATAACAAATATAATGGTTTTGTTTATCCAATCCATGAAAATCGAATATTCCTAATCACTTTCTGCATATTTTTCCAGCTTGCGGAAAAGATCACCAAAAACCGCATCGCGCTTTGCGTCGTTGGCTATACGAATAAAATGCCTTTTGGGATCGAAGCTCCATGTAACTTCGCTGGTGAGTATTGGGCTTGGATGTATGTCTGAAGGTATCCACCGGGAATTGATAAGCCATGCTATCGCCGATATATCCCATATAACTTTAGACCATGCAAAATGGTCTTTGTGATAGGAAACGAATATATCATGCAGATAATCACCTATCTTGCCTTTTCCTTTGACGTATCTCTCCACTTCCGGCACAGTCGTCCTGAGATGTTCAGAGACATTTTTACAGGGTATATGGATCAGGGGAACACTGCTGTCAAACATAATCTTGGATGCAGGCACATCCTGCCCCAGGTTAAATTCCCTTGCAGACGGCCAGTATAGGGGTTGTCCACCAAGCCATATAACAACGATGCGTTGAATAATCTCCGGTTTCATAAGGATGGCCGAGGCCACGTTTGTAATAGCTCCTATTGCAGCTACATATAAAGGCTGATCCCTGTCTTCCATAGCTTTTTTTATTAAATCTTCTGCCGCTTCGCTTTTGACTGGCTGGTCTTTTTCTGGCAGATAGCTTTTTGACCCCCGGAAAACAAAGTTATCATGTTCGTAATCAAGCCTGTCCAGAAGCCTTATTATTTCCTCGTAGCTTTTTTCCATACCGTCACCAGGCCCGCTGGAGCGGCTGTTATGAAACGGTGCGGCGTATATGGCTTCCAGATCAATATTTCCCGAGAGTATGGAATAAACCACAGCAAACTGGTCATCAATCTCATTATATGTGTCCGTATCCAGCACCATAGAGACTTTACCTGTAGGTGGTTCCAATTTTTTCAGCATTATGTCATTGGATATTTTTGGAAAATCAGTCATTTTTTACCTTTCTATCCTACGATGGTTTTTAGTATATCGCAGTGTCTGTTTTCTATAACCTGAACGGTGAATTCATCCAATCTTTTTACTCCGTCTTTCTTAGCGATACTATCCGCTTTTTCTTTGTCCCTCAGTGTAAGACGTATATCCATAGGAAGTTGTGGTCTGAACGGTTTGACACTTTTGTTTCTGGCTTTTACCACAGCTTCTTTTATTTTTCCGGCAGTCAATTCCCTGGCTTCTTCAATTGTTGGTCCCTGTGCTTTTTTGCCACTTACAGCCCATTTAACCGCAGCCGTAACAGTATCAGGAAACTGCCGGTTTACCTCTTCACAGCAGGCCCTATCACCCTGAACCATAATGAGGGGTACATTCCAATGACCGGCATAGCATGCCTCAATACCAATCTCCCCAACGCTCATATCGTTTATCCTGAAATCAGCCCAGCTTCCAGTCCATGTATGACTGAGAAATGCATTTTCCGTATTTGCCTTAGCATGATGTCCCAGCAGGATAAGGCCGTCAAAACTTTCGTTCATGCTTGTCATCAATTCTGCGCCATTGGGCGGTTCATAAGTAATACGTGGGTCGGATATTAAATCCTCTATTGGTACATTATGACCACCGGCATGGGTATCGCATACGAATAATTCATCAACTCCTGCTTCCAGGGCTTTCTCCGATGCCCAGTTAAGCTGATCTGTTAAAAGCTTTAATCCCTCTCTGGCAAATTTGGCATTTTCTTCATCTTTTGAGAACCAGGTTTGCCTGAGATCATGAAGACCAGTTATACCTTCCATATCGCAAAGAATATAAATTTTCATGTGTTTTTTCCTCTGTTTTTTTATCGATTTAACCTGTATTCATACATATTATATCCCACCTGACGACAGGCTTCTATGGTTGCTGTATACGGTGTGTCTACTATATCCAGAAAGCCGATCTGGTAATTTTCACCATCTCCCCGACCTGTGGTGGCCTGATCGCCATATTGGAACCAGTGAGTTCCCACAATTCGAGGGTTTTCCAATGCGCTGTGAACATAATTTATATAAGCTTCTGCCCTGGCATCCTGATTTTCCACAGGGCCCAGACCTGTATGAAACATGCCTCTGTCCAACGCTCCAAAGTGGAATTCACCCACAACCACCGGATGGTCAATATCCTTTGGCAAGCGGTGTTCTTCAATCTCCCTGGTATAGAAATTATAGCTTATAATATCACAATATTTAGCCGCTACTTCGGCCAGTTTCTGGTTGGCCCAGGTGAAACGGCATCCCAGATAGAGGTTATTTGGAGCGACTCCCTTTATTGCGCTGCGTATGGTGCTGAAATATTTATCACATGTTTTAACATAGAAAGTCACCAGATCATCATAGGCCTTACCGCGTTCCGGTGGCTCCTGAGTTTTAAGCAGAGCACCCCATGCGTTGTGGTCGGTTCCCCATGCTTCATTTAGTTTTTCTATAGTGTTGTATTTGGCTTTCAGGTCATCAATAAATACTTTCTTTGCGCTCTGATCCGGTGGTGAAGAAAGTGTTGCTATAGCCAGTGAAACTTCATCACCCCAAGTCATTTCATTGTCTACAAAATACCCAATGCACCAGGGATCGTTAGCTGTTCGGTCTTTCTGGTAAGCCATGCTTTTCTTTATGTTTTCCTCAAAGCTGGTGTCGAAAACATCACGAAATTTTCCCCAATATCCTGTGCTGCCTTCCAGCAGCTTTCCCCCAAATCCTACAGAAACTGTATAAGGTGTGCGCTGCATCCGGTATATGCCCTGATCTGACCAATTGGCTATGGTATTCATACCCCAGCTTCTAAGACGCCGGTGCGTCAGATCTGCGAATTGTTTATACCATTCTTCACCGTATTTACGCATCAGGTTGGATGCTGTGAAGTTATATGTTTTGTATGTCTTACCTTCATAATAATTATGCGGCGCCCATGAACCTTCACCATAGAATTTAGCGAAAGGAGAACCTTCTTCTGGTAGGTTTTTAAACAAGTATTCACGATCTGTTATAGGAGTTGTTCCGTTGGCTGCACCCACACAATCTATACCATGAGACCAGAATAAGCTTCCTTTTGGGTCTACAAGCCACCATTTACCTTTGTATTTTTCCGTCCTGAAAAAGCCTGTGGCTTTGAGTTCCGGGCCTTCCAGCCATCCGCCGTATTTTGTCCATTTTTTTGGGCCAGGATGTTTTTCCAGATCATCGGATTCTGTCTTTTTATGCTCTTCCAGATCTTCCGGGGATTTTGTTTTATTAGGCCAGTCTTTGTGAATAAACTGACCGTATATGTCAATCATCGGGAAGAATTCTTCTTCTGGCATATCAAGCCATTCCGATTTCTCATAAACGCCGCCAGCTTTTATATTATGGATCTCAAAATTATGATCCTCGTCAGGTCTGTGTACAAATATTACAAATTGGTTAACGTTAGCGGGATTCAGGTTGAATTCATGGACAAAGCCGCCGGGGAAGCCTCTCATGCCAAAAAGCTTTGGTTTCATATGTTCCGGCAACTCTCGTTTCAGGAATACCTTTATCTCTTTCTTTTCTCCGGGTCTGAAGGTTTCTTTATGGGTTATGCAGTTCTTTGAACCATCAGCACCGGGATTATCAATACGCCAGAATAAAGCCAGACCCTTTTTACCTTTATTCTTAACTTCCATCGTCAAAAATGTTCTGTTTGATAAATCCCATTTATCTTTTGGTAATTTTAATGTTATACCGGGCCATGTTGCGCTGTGACCGGTGGCAACATGAAGAGCACCATCAGATAATTTAACCTCAGCATCTTGAGTTTGAACTGTATTTACATCAAAATCCTGGCTAAAATCGAATAAAGTCTGGTCTGATCCGGTCTGGGATGATATTATACTACACAAGCTACATGACCAGATCAGAAATTCTCTCAAGCAAATCATGCTTTTCTCCTCCTTACTGAAAAGATTGACTCATCAAATTTTATCTGAGGATAGCATAAAGTGCTTTGCAAATCAATACTTAAGCAACCAAGCATAAGATTTATGTCCGTGAAGACTTTGGCTCTCCCGGCTTAAGTATAGTAATAATTTGAAAATTTTCTCAGCTTATCATTCCTGCGGAAGCAGGAATGACAAATGGAGGATGTTTTTGCTTTACTTATCAACTATAAAGAGGTATATTGTGGTCTATTGGATATAATCAAAAGCATTTTAATTTTTATCTGGAAATGGAGAAAATAATGCTTATATTGCTGCCTTTATTAAATATATTTACCGCATCTTTGAATTCTGAAACCGAACCTTATTATTTATGGACTACCGACTCCCTGAATAAGGTATTTACAGATTCACCTATAGGTGAATCTGTAAATATAAAAATTGCTTGTGCAAAAAACGAATACCAGTCCGGGCAGTTCGCTATTACTGCGAATAAAGACCTGGAAAATGTGTCTGTAGAAATAGGCGAAATAGTCCATTTCTCAGGTTATACTTTGCCGCCGGAGAATATTGACTGGAATTTTGTAGGTTATGTTTCTCTGGCAAAAAATACATATCATACACCCAATAAGCGTCTTATTCGAGAAGCTCCGGCTGATTTTCCTGATCCCCTGCTGGATAAGCGAATTATCAGAATAGAAAGTGGAATAACTCAACCTGTTTGGCTGACTGTGAATATACCAAAAGACGCACCGGATGGTAATTACATCGGAAAAGTGGATGTTATAACATCCCAGGGGAAAAAATCCCTGGATATATCTATGGAAGTCTATCCGTTTATCCTGCCGGATGAAAGGCATTTACTTGTTACCCTTTGGTTCAGCCCTCAAAGCATCGCTCAGGCCCATGAAGTCGAGATATGGTCTTATGAATATTGGGAGATACTGGGCAGGTATGCAAAAAATATGGCGGAACATGGTCAAAATGTCGTGGAAACGGATTTCCCGGGTCCTATAATTCGCAGGAGTGATGGTTCTCTGGAAATTGATTATACCCGGATGGATAGATGGATCCAATTCTTTGATAAATTTGGTGCATGCGAGAGGATAGAATTTCCGGCAGTAGCCCATACAATTGTGGAAGAAGGTAAAGGTCATTGGGATTCCAAAGAACTGGCTATAAATAATATAACCGTTCTGGATGAAGAATCAGGCAAAACAATCAAGCTGGAACCGGAAGAGGGTATGGCCCTTATGCTGGAAAATCTGGACATGCACTTACAGGAAAAGGGCTGGCAGGATAGAGCTATGGTTCACGTCTCCGATGAACCCACCATATACAAGCTTGAATCATACTGCAATATCTCAGGTTTTATCAAACAGCACGCACCACATCTGAAAATTATTGAAGCCATAGAAACAACGGGCTTTGGCGATTGTCTGGATGTCTGGGTTCCCAAACTCAGCCACCTGATGAACTGGTATGATGAATATATGGAAGAAATTCAGGATGATAAGGAACTTTGGTTCTATACATGCTGTCATCCCTATGGAATTTTTCCCAACAGGTTTATTGATTTTGAGCTTATTGAGACGCGTATCTTATTCTGGCTTAACTGGAAATATAGGCTAGATGGTTATCTTCACTGGGGCTTAAACCGCTGGACGCAAAACCCGTTTAAGGATATTGGTGATAATCTCCCACCGGGTGATAGATACATAATATATCCGGGCCAGGGTTCTCCTCTGGATTCCATACGCTGGGAGGCCACCAGGGAGGGCCTTCAGGATTACAAATATTTCCGTCTTCTGGCAGAAAAAACCAGGAATGTTAAGGAAAAACTGGGAAATAGTGCAAAACTCATTAATCCAAGACGTCGGAGTGATGAAATATGTCGTTCGGTGGTATATTCATTTACAGAATTTGAGAGAAAACCGGAGAAACTAAGACAGGCCAGGAATACTATAGCTCGTGAGATAGAAGAACTGGATCAAAGACCGTTAATTCTTGTGCAAACCACACCGCAGGCTGAAACAAAAGTTTATCCAGGTCCTATACTGGTTCTGGTTCGAGGTGTTGCAGAAAAAGGAACTGCTGTTAAAATACAGGGAATAAGTGTAGAAGTAAAACCAGATGGAACTTTTGCCGGACATGCTTTTGTTTCACCGGGCAGGGAAGATGTAATTATCGAAGCTGAATTAGAAGGTAGTAAGAAACAGATATTGAGGCATTTCCAAGTAATTGAATAGGGGGGATTATAATGGGAAGTTTTATATTTGAAAAACTGTCTAAACCTGTCTTTAAATTCAACGGTTACATGGGATATCGGATCAAAGCCAATCTACAAAATTGGCTTCTCAGGGCACCCAAAGCCAATCCAGGTATGACGGAGATGTTTCGGCTGAGGGATCGCCAACCAAAGCCGGATTTAGTTCCATGGGCCGGAGAGTTTGTGGGAAAATACCTGATCTCCGCTATTCAGGCTATACGAATGATTGAAAGCGAGGAACTAGTTTCATTAATCCAGCAGGTAATGGCTGATATGGCAGGTTCCCAGGCAGAAGACGGTTATCTTGGACCTTTTACAAAGGGTGAAAGGCTTTTAGGACACTGGGATCTCTGGGGACATTATCACTGGATGCTGGCCTTTATGATGTGGCATAATGATACAGGTGATAAGAAAACCCTGGATTGTGTGGTAAAAGCCGCTGATCTGGTCTGTAACATATATTTGAATACGGATAAAAAAGTGCTGGATGCCGGTTCTCATGAAATGAATATGGCCGTCATACACGTTTTAGGCTGGATTTACCGGGAAACAGGTCAGGAACGCTATTTTCAGATGATGCAACAGATAGAAAAGGAATGGGAACAGGCTGGCGATTACTTCCGACAGGGATTGGATAATGTAGAATTTTACAAGACACCTTTGCCAAGATGGGAAAGCCTTCACGATGTCCAGGGATTAGTAGAACTTTATCAGATTACAGGCGATGAAAGATATAAGACGGCCTTTGAAAATTTATGGTGGAGTATTCAGAAATACGATATACACAACACCGGCGGATTTACCACAGGTGAAAAAGCCACTGGTGATCCCTACGCTCAGGGAGCTATTGAAACATGTTGCACTATTGCATGGATGGCCCTCAGCGTTGACATGTTGAGACTCACCGGAGATCCGGCTGTGGCAGATGAGCTGGAGCTATCCACATGGAACAGTATGCTGGGTTCTCAACATCCGTCGGGGCGGTGGTGGACTTATGATACCCCTATGAATGGCGTCAGGCCTGCATCGGCTCATAGCATCGTTTTTCAGGCGAGGCATGGCACACCAGAGCTAAACTGCTGCTCGGTAAACGGCCCCAGGGGATTGGGGATGTTAAGCGAATGGGCTGCTATGACAGATGATAACGGTATTGTGGTAAACTATTATGGACCTGTGGAATCTATTATAAATTTTGGCGATAAACAGGTAAAACTGTTACAGGAGACTGAATATCCCGTAGATGGTAAAATAAAAATCACCATCTCGCCGGAACAGACAGGGGAATTTCCAGTCCGTCTCAGAATTCCCGAATGGTCTGGAAATACCATTTTCAGGGTAAATAACGAATCAACTCAATCGGCAGAACCCAGAAGCTACGCTGTTATTGAACGAGAATGGAAACCGGGGGATCAGATTGAACTCAATCTGGACATGTCTTTACGATATGAAGACGGTAAAAATGCCTGCGAAGGTCTGGTATCAATATATAGCGGTCCCTTGCTAATGACTTATGACCAGAAATTTAACGACTTTGATCCTGATGATGTATCCGTTTTAAAAGTTCCTCAGGATAATATTCAGAAAATAGAAACGGAAGCCCTGTTTAAACCCATAACATTGTTAAAAGCAGAAGCGATTAATAATCAGGCGGTAAACCTTTGTGATTTCGCATCTGCCGGAGCGCATGGAACTCACTATCGGTCATGGCTGCCAAAGTCTTAATTACTCTTTTTCTGCCGCCCACAAAACAGCATTAGCCAGCAAACGCAGGAAATTGTCGTCTCTAAAATCATCCTGATGGCCCAGGGACGTGTAAAACACTCTTCCATCGTTGTTGATACGCGTCCAGGCTACAGGTTCGAAATGCTCCGCTGTTTTGCCATTCAAAAGCAGGGAAGTATCATCTGCTATGGGCGTATTTTTGTATAAACTGCCGTTGGAATCAAAGGGTGAAACATCGTCAAGTATTGGGTGATTTTTAGCTTTGGGTGCTATTTCCACATGACAGACAGGCCCTGCCCCATAATGACCGTTGTAATTACCTCCCAGTACAATTTTGTCAAAATCAAGCCAGTTCTGGAAAGCATGGCTGGCTGTGCGAACACCTACTACTGGTTTTCCCTGTAAGCAGTAACTCTTGAATCTTTCCAACTCTTTACCATCAGTATTAAGTCTGCGGGTAAAAACCAGAAGAACGTCATTATCTTCTATAGGCTCCAGGGAAATATTATCTTCCTCTGATTTGTATATTATAAGGGTGGACTTTATAGGATAATTTTCATCTACATATTCCTGAAATATTTTAAGCGATTCCTCAGAATCATATTCAAAAGAACCGGAAATCATACAAAGCTTCAATTTGTTTTCCTCAACCATAGTTAAATCCTCCGTATTTATCGAAAATTAATCAATTTATGGTATAATAAATTATAGGGTTTAGTATGTCAATGTCCAAAATCCGTTTGTAAACCGTATTTTACGCCAATCGTCAATAATATAGAATGTAATCGTCAATAAACGAATATCATTTGGTTGTCATTCCTGCTTTAGCAGGAATGACAAGATGAGGGAATTTTCAATTATAACCACACTTAACCCGGAAGAACCATTAATTATAGAAAAAAATGAATAAAGTAAATATATTCCTTCATTTTTTAATGATTACAGAATATAAAACATAGATGTATTGATTTCCATTACAATTATGAAAAGAACAAGATATTTATTCACCATATCAGTAATAATACACATAGTCGGCTTGTTAATATTAACGCTTATCGTTTTGCCTCCAGTGGAAGATAATAGGGATTTTCTGGATT
>WJIO01000084.1 GCA_014730235.1 Candidatus Poribacteria bacterium | reverse complement strand
TGTCTATCATACAACATGGGCCGTCTATTAAAGTAGGTGGTCGGACATCAATATGTGAACCAATATAAATCGGACCTTCAGTGAGATCCAATGTTACGTTGGGGTTTATACGAGCGCCTTCTCCCAGATACAGAGGTATTTTGCCGTCTTTCATGAGCTCCATTGCTTCGGCTGCGCCGTAAGAAACCTCGTCATCACCTTCAGCAACCCGGACAAAAGCTCCATTATCAATTATGCCTTTTGAATCTTTCGGATCAGCGTAGAACTCAAAATCCTTTCCGATAGCTTCGCTGTTATAACTTATTAATTCCCAAAGGTAGCTGAACATTTTGATTCCAGTAACTTCCCCTTTAGGAACGTCAACACCAGCCAGATTTTCAGCAAAAGCATCAGGATCGTTTGCAAGTTTACTCATCTCATCAGCTTTGAGACGGGCGCAGACTATATTCTCATCCTGAACGCCTATCTCACTGTTACCCTCTAAAGGTGGAAGCTGTGAGAAAGCTGCTAATATTCGCCCATTTATAAAAAGGGCTTCCTCTACGCCGCTTAGATCGTTTACTTTTGCCTGTGTTTTCTGCTGAAATACGTCTTTCAGATAGCTTCGGCAGATAAAACGCACCTCTGCATCTGGATAAAACCTGTTAATTATATTCTCCCAGATTTTTTTCATCCCGCACATAAGTTCAAAAACAGGCCGTGTCAAAGCCAACGGATTTAGATTGCTGGCTAAATTATCCTCAAAAATGACAACGGTCTTTTGGGACATACTTAAGTCCTCCTTAAATTACAAATAAATTAACGACTGAAAGCATACCGGGCTGCCCCATCAGTACCCAGTGTTTTTGATGTAACTAGGTAAACAGGGGTTGCTCGTAGTTTATCGGTATGCTCATATGACTCATCGAAGATTTTCATAAACCTGCCAGATAGAAATTTTTTCTTCAGGCGTCTGGCGTTTCCACCTGATATATAAACTCCATTATACGCACAGAAATCGTGAACCACATCCCGGGCTGCTACAGCCGTTGCATCAATAAATATGTTAATCGCATATTTAAGCACAGGGCGATAAAGCTTATCTTTATAAGCGGAAATTATCAATCTTCCTGCGACCTGTGGGTCTTCCTTGTTAAGTTCTTTTACGAATTCTGCCGCGTCTTTGTCTTTTCTGAATTCTTTTATTTTCTTTACTTTTTTCCTTTTTTTCTTTTTGGGTAGTTTTCCATAAAACATAAAATTAACTATATTCATCAAGCCCTTACCTGACGCCACCGTTTCCACATCCGGATCTCTTCCGTCAGCTTCCTTTTTTATGTATCTAAATAAATACCATTCCAATTCATTCCTGGGAGTCCAGGCTTTGTGTCCACCTTCTGAAGGTTTAGGATAATATCCCTTGTCTTTATCCCAGTATATGGGAGCAACTCCCAGACCTGTTCCAGGGCCGAGGACTGCCATTGTTTTTGTATCATCCGGCCTTATTTCTTTCGGTTCATATTTATGCTTAATTTCCTTTTTATCATCATCTTTTACCCAGGGGATTTGTACCGCATTGGCAAAAAAGTCGTTTATCAATTCAGCCTTAATTCCTATTTCAGCCAATTTATCAGTAGAAATTTCCAGTCCGATATTGGTGAAATTGCAATACTTGCCACCATCTTCAATAGGGCCCGCGCACCCTAATACAGCCTCTTCAGGTTGTTTTATATTATTTTCTTTGAGAATCTCGTCATATTCCATAAACATCTTGGGTACGCTTTCAACGTCCTTGCCAAACCAGTTTACCCTTACAAGCTTTTCTAGGTTATTTTCAGCGTCCTGTCCATAAAGAACCAGGCGTTCCTTTGTGCCTCCCAGGTCTCCTGCTGTAACAAGTTTTTGGAAGGAGTCAGCCCTCTTGAAACCATCGTAGAAATCAATTTCCGGTCTAGTATTTTTTGACATATCCGCTTTCCCCTTCTTTAATTGAAATTGTTAATTATCCTGAAATTTGAATATTACCTTGCGTTTAAATACTTTTTCCATTAGGTCACTCTTTTTTAAAGCTGCCTGATGTTCTATTCCTGCTGGACTATCTACTGAGCATATAATGGTAATTTTGTTCTTGTTAATATCACATTTTAAATCCCTTACTATACTTTGGTGTGTGCGATCAAGTCCATCAGCTACACGTAAAATTCCGGCAAGCATACTAACAGTCTGGCGTTCAATAGGGTGCAGCGCGTTGTAATGACTGTGTTTCATCTTTGGCAGTGCCTTGCGGTGATAACGAGCTATAGAGCCTATCACAAGACGTTCATGGTTGTCCATTGTGAGAATAGAGTTACCCAGGATGATTCGCAGAGATGTTTTATGATGTCCTTTTTGTCCCTCTATCCATCCTATGTCATGCAGCAAAGCCCCGGCCTGGAGCCAGAATTTCTCTTTTTCGTCCAGATAATGCACAGGGCGCAGTTCATCAAACAACCTGAGGGCCAGGTCTGTTACCTGTTTGGTATGGACAGCTTCATACTCACAGCTTTGGGCAAGCTCCATTATGGATTTTAAGGTTTGCTCATCAGGTTTGAAATCGGAAATAGGAATATCCTGCAGTATTTCTTTTTCCTGTTGAATATCTGCATTTTCCAGTATATAATCCAGACTTCTTCCCTGTTGAATCATCTGAGCGAAGGCCTCAGGCAAACCTTTTTCCCGTATGGAATCCACAGCGCGCTCCACGTCGTATTCTATGCGATAATGACGGATCTGGAAAAATCTGGGGCGCAGATGCATTATAGCATATGCCGCTCTGGGATCACCATCATCAGGACGACCTACACTCCCGGTATTGATGAACCAGACCCCATCAACCTTTTGCTTGAAAGTCCGGTGAGAGTGTCCACTGATGATTATATCCGACTGCGTTGTATCCGCAAGTTCCTGAAGCCTTTCCGCAGGTGTATCCGGT
>WJIO01000083.1 GCA_014730235.1 Candidatus Poribacteria bacterium | reverse complement strand
GAAATCGCTTGATTTTATTGAGACATCTTGCTAATATGTTCTCTCTGGTGGCCGATTTTTCCAAGTTGGTTGAGTAGTAGTTTTGCAACATAACTTACTGGTTTGATCGCTGTTTAAGTAATTTCAACAATGATTTTGAAGTTTTCAGCCGGGTTAAAAATCCCCTTTGCACCTTTATTAAGGGGGGATAATGGGCTTTGCCCATTAGGAGAAAAGTTGAAGAGATTTATTGAAAATTACTTAAAGTGATTAAGCCACTCAGGAAAATATCCTTTGAGGAAGAGGCTTATAATATGGCAAGAACGAAAATTTTTAGTATAAGAATAATTCCTAATCTGATATTTTATAGTTTGGGTTTAATTATAATACTATTTTTCAATTTAACAGCTTCGGCAGAAATTTATTCCTTTTCAATAGGTCATGTTCCACCTTTGGAAGACGGGCATACATATCTTCTTGTTACAGATTTAAACGGTCAAGGACCTTCGATAGAGGTTGCTTTTTTTGATGAATACGGCCGTAATATTTCCTCTATACGCAAATTACTCCCTCCTAATGGCAAGTTGCAGTTTGAGGTAGATAACTATCTCAGGAATTCACCAGGAAGTATTGTATTGAAGTCATCCAGTCCCAATATTTCTGGTGAATACTGGCAGTTTCAGGGTAATGGGTCTGTATTTATGCTTCCGTTGCAGACACCTGTTGAAGAAGGACGATATTTTGTAAACTGCTTCAGGTTTTTGGATAGCGATTCGTGCCTGCTGGTTTTATCAGATCCTTTTGGTTCAGGGCCAGCGGTACAAATGGAATTCTACAGCAAAAGTGGAGAACTTCTCAGGGTTGTTCCCAAAATGCTTAGACCTCATGGTATACTGATTTTAAAAGTAGATGATTATATTCCCTGGGAAATGCTGGGTAAAGTTTCCATAAGAAACTTTCGGGGTAGTGTTATCCCTTATTATCGTCAATCGTGGGACACCGAGGGATTGGTTTTTGCTTTTCCCGCCCGGATGCCATCCAGGGAGTTATTTATAGATATGTTTTCCGCCAATACAGATACAGAAAGCAGGCTTATTATTACTGATACTAATGCTGAAGGCCCTGCCGTCAGAATTAGTTTTCTTGGTAATGACGGTTCCTACAGACTGGAAAAACTTTTGCCTATAAATGGTACAGCCTTGATTGATCCTGCCGATTATATCAGAAACGCGAAAAATGGCATAATACATATAAGTGGTACTTCCCGTATCATCGCTGATTATCTGGAAAAAGGGCCGGAGGGGATATTAGGAATTCCGGCAGTCGGTGGAAACAAAGATTTTTTGTTTATAAGTCACTTTACTCCTCTGAAAAATTCCCAGGATTTTCTTTCACTTTTAAATACCGGACAGGAGTCTGTTGCTTTAGAACTATTTTTCTTCAATGATGAAGGTAAGAAACTTGGTGTCAGGCAACTTCAACTTGATCCTTACGAAAGAAAAGACGAATTGATGAAGAGTTACTTTGAAGGTTCAAATCTGGGAACGGTAGTTATAAGGGGAGCAAATGGAAATATTGTGGCTTCTTCCTATATACGCGATACAAAAACAGGTCAGTTGTTAGGAAAAGGCCATGCTCAGTTTATCAGGTAGATTCAGGTTGATTAACTCTTGGTATTTTTAAATACATCTTTACTCTCTGTGGATTAAAGAGGGATAAAGGGATTTACTGGAAAATACTTTGATGCTCGATATTTCGCATTATATAATGATTTTGAGTTAATTAGCTCATGATCGGCATTGATGTTTAGCACCCAATATCGAGAAGGGAGCGTAATGTAATGATCCATAATAGATTTGGAGTAAATTTGAACCGTAGACCCAAGAATGAGTTTAATGCTTATAAAGAGCTTTTCAACTCATCCAGAGTCTTACGATTTTTGACATTTTTCTCACTTGTTGTATTCTGTGCCTTATTGTGGGCTGGTTGTGGTGAGAAAGAAAATGAAAATCTGGCAAACGCCAGAACTCTTATACAGCAAGGTAAATATAAAGAAAGTCAGGACGTAAGTCAGCTTAAGAACGAACTGAACCTGGCTTTACAGGTGGAATCCGGGAATCCGGAAGCTTTATGCCCCCTTAAGGCCCTTGAAATTATCAGCTCCAGCGCTGATTCCTCTTCACGACAAAAGGCCATTTCAGATATTATATCCATGGTTAATTCTATTGAAGAGCAAATAAAAGAGCTGGAAGCTATTGATGAGGACCTTCGCACAGATGACGATGAAGATAATCTTGTTAAACTGGAAAGGAAATGGATATCAAGCATTGAGCCAGCGACAATGATCCTGGTATCTGATTCCAGTTGGATAAGCAGTTCGGGTAAAACTGCTGTTGATTTGCTTGTTGAATGTCTTAAAGTTCATAATACTGAAATTCGGGGAAAAGTAGTTGACCTTCTGGTGTCTTTTAAGGATATAACATTTGAGGGTCTTATAGCAGCTTTACAAAATGAAAACCGTATAGTTCGACGACAGGCTGTTATTGCACTGGGTAAGATAGGCGACGACAGAGCAATTGATCCTGTAGTTGAATTACTAACTGACGAGGATCCCGGAGTTAAATTTTATATACCTGTTGCCCTTCGTATGATCGGCGGAGATAAGATGGTAGAAGCTCTGCACAAGGCTATGAAAAACGAGATGGCTCAGGTACGTATAGCTGCTGCTGATATATTGGGTGCTATAGAGGATGATACAGGAATAGACCTTCTCATAGAACTACTGGCTGATAATAACTCATATGTAAAAACAAGCGCAAATAACGCCCTGATTAAGATAGGAAAACCAGTTGTTCCCAAACTTATAGAAGTCTTGAATACTGAAGCTGAAGGTATCCAGCTTCCTTCCACCGATTTTATCGGAGATAAGATTGGTGATGAATATGTCAAAGAATTATCAAAGCGCACAGCATTACAGGTTTCTGCGGCTTCTATACTGGGTACAATTGGCGATCCAGATGCAATACCATCATTGATTGTGGCCATGCAAAGGGAAACGACTTTTGATGCCACAGAGACTGAAAAGGCTAATGCCGCTTCTGTAAGGTCTGGCGCTTCTTCTGCTTTAGTTGATATCGGTCCTGCTGCTGTTGAACCTTTGATAGATGTGTTAAAAAACAGCAGAAATAATAATGCAGTTGAAAACGCTGCTTCCATTTTAGGCTCTATTGGTGATGATCGGGCAGTTGAACCTTTGATTGCCGCACTGAAAGATGAGAGAAAAAGCCTTCGCTCTATGGCAGCTGATTCTCTTGGTACTCTTAAGGATAGACGTGCAGTACCACAACTAATAGAAGCTTTGAAAGATGAGGATGCTGTTACCAGGGCGAATGCAGCCGCTTCCCTTGGAACTATAAACGATAAAAGAGCGACTAAGCCTTTGATGTCGATTGTTATGGACAAAAAAGAGCGAGAGAAGATCAGGGATTCAGCTATTACCTCCCTTGGCACTTTAAAAGATACTGAGGCCCTAGGGCTTCTGGTAAAAATATTAATAGATGAATATGAGAAAGATGGAATAAGAAAAACTGCCGCAACGGCTCTTCGTACAATGGAAAATTCCTGGCCCAGTGAAGCCCTTGTGGGACTTTTAAAGGGCGAGATCGTTACAGGTATATTAATGCCGGAAAAGGGAACTGTTACCAAATGGAATGAGGAGGAAGGTTCTGACGATCTGGTATCCAATGTTACTGTTCTGGCAGAGACATCCACAGGTCAGCAGGTTAAGGCTCCCAGCAAGGGTGAACTGGTAAAGATATATGTTAAAGCCGGGGAAGAAGCTGAAGCCAATGAGTTGATAGGTCTGGTATCTTATGAAGACAGGGAAATTGAACAGGAAGAAAGAAGTTCTATCCGAAGTGCAGCAGCCCTGGCGCTGGGAAAAGTTAAAGGTGAAAATGCACTTTCGGCGCTTATGCGCGCAGTGAGAAAAGATAAAAGCGCAGCAGTCAGAAAAAATGCTGCTACCGCTCTTTATGAGCTTGATAATGCCGATGCAAGGTCAGCCCTTGTTAAAACCCTTAAAGATGATGATAGTGGAATTGTTCGCAGTGAAGCTGCCAGCGCACTTGGCAGGGGTACTCTTAAAAGTACTGATTCTGTGGACGTGCTTATTGATACAATGAGAAATGACAAATATGAGTCGGCAAGAGTTATGGCCACATGGTCACTGGGTGAAATTGCCAACAAAAACGCTGTTGATGATCTTATTGATGTAATTGTTGAGGGTAAGGATGATGAGCCTGAAGCAGATGCTGTTGTCAACCAGGCAATAACTGCGCTGGATAAAATTGCAGGTCCGGCTGTTCAACCACTGATAGATGTCCTTAATAATCCAGAGATCGACGCAGTACCCAAAGGTAAAGTAGCCAAGACTCTGGGGTTAATTGCCAGTGCTGATGCTACAGAAGCTCTGAATTCTGCTCTTGAGGATGAGAGCGTTGTCGTGAGAAGTGAAGCCGCTAAATCCCTGGGACTTATAACCGATAGAAGGGCTGTGGATAACCTGGTAGAGCTTCTTGGAAATGAAGATGAATGGGTTACAGTAAGGGCCAATGCAGCCGAAGCTCTCGGCAAAATAAAAGATGAGCGCGGTATAATGCCATTGATTCAGTCACTGGATTCTGGTATTCAATCCATTCGCAATAATGCTGTGGTTGCACTAGGATTAATTAAAGACAAAAGGGCTTCTGCTTCTCTGGCTGAGATCGTGGGAAGTGATACAGAAGATGATTCACTTCGTGTAAATGCGATATCATCTCTGGCCAGCATAGGATATGACGGAGTTGCTGTTGCTGATGTATTGACCGGTGCTCTGGAAGACGATCTGACTATAAGACAAAATGCAATAACAGCGTTGGGTACTATTAAAGCAAATTCCGCGGTCTTAAAGCTAATGGGAATTTTGGGCGATATGAAAGAACCAAATACAATAAGAGCTAATGCAGCAAAGGCTCTGGGTGAAATTGGTGATAGCAGAGCTTCATCCCTTTTGATCCAACGTTTAAGTGATGAGAACGAATCGGATGCTGTATGGATCCAGGTCGGTCATGCTGTTGGTAAGCTGGATATTTCTTCAGTTCCCGATATAGTCAAGGAAAGAGTTAATGATACATGGTATTCAGCCTCTATACGTTCCGCTGGAATGATGGCTCTGAGCGGCACAGATGAAATTCCCTTGTTGATAGAAATGCTTGATAATGCCACAGTAGCTATAAGGCAGGGAGCAGCTTTGGCCCTGGGTGAAAGCGGTCGAAAAGAGGTGATCCAACCTTTGATAGATAAACTGAAAAATGACGCAGAAGAGGTTGTCAGGCGTGATTCGGCCACAGCTCTGGGCGTTATTGCTGATCCATCGGCAGAACAGGCTTTGATAGACGGCCTTAGTGATGCTACTGACAGTGTTAAAATACAATCAGCTATTGGACTTGGCAAAATAAATAGACTGGCTGGAATTGCAGCTTTGATAGAGACTGTTCAGGACACAGGTAAAGCTAACAGCGTCAGATATACTGCGGCAAGAGCATTGGGTGATGCCGGGAGTCAGAAGGCTGTACCCGCCCTCAGGGATACGCTTGAAAATACTCAGGGTAATATGCACTATGAGGCTGCTATTGCTTTACAAAAGATAACCGGTGAAGACCTGGGTTACGAGATATAATATTTTCAGATTAGATTCTTCGCTTTGTTCAGAATGACAAATATGGGGGTTATTCTGAAGGGAGCGAAGAATCTAAAACCTTCCAATCCTTCTCTCCTTTTTGATTCTTTTACATAAAATTTTCATGGAGATGATTAATAATGCAACATGATAGGTTTATACTGACAGTTGTTGGAAAAGACCACCCGGGTATTGTTGCCGGTATTTCTCATGTGCTGTATGAATATGAATGTAATATTCAGGAGATAAACCAAACGGTTCTTAGTGATGAATTTGCCATGATACTCCTTCTTCGGCCTACTAAAGATATTGATGTTGAGGATTTAAGAAACAGCCTGGAAATACGCTGTAGTGAAATGGATGTAAGTTATTCCTTACGTCCTGCTACCGTTCCTGATGAAATAGAATACGGAAAAAAACTGCATGCAGACATGGATAGGGTTGTAATTACTGTTATCGGGGATGACAGGATAGGTATAGTTGCGGGAGTTACAAAAGCTTTAGCTGATAGAAATATCAATATACTTGAACTTTCTACCGCACCGTCCTATATTATTCACGGAAGACCCGAATATACTATGGTGGCCAGGGTGGAGATTGATGACGGTATTAGCCTATCTGAACTCAGGGAAGCCCTTGATAAATGCTCCAGGGAACTTTCAGTTGAGATAAATATTCAAAGCCAGCAGATATTTAACGCTATGCATAAAGTGTAGGTGATGTATAAATTGCCCAGATACGAGGAAATAATTGAAACAATAGAAATGATCCGCATGGAGAACCTGGATGTAAGGGCTATAACAATGGGAATTAGTCTCTGGGAATGTGCAGGCAGCGGAGATATAGGCGATAAAATTGCCCGAAAAATACATTCAAAAGCCTCGAACCTTGTAAAAGCATGTGATAAATTTGAACAGAAATATGGTATACCTATAGTCAACAAGCGTATTGCTGTAAGTCCTATCGCCCTTATTGCTGCTGGTTCCAGTTTTGATGAGCTTTTGAATATTGCCAAAAGACTGGATCGGGTTTGTGAGGATATAAATATAGACCTGGTGGGTGGATATTCGGCTTTAGTGCATAAAGGTATTAAACCCGGTGATCAACGGCTTATGGAATCTATACCCGCCGCCCTTTCCCAAACAAATAAAGTTTGTTCATCTATCAACCTGGCAACTACAAAGGCCGGAATTAATATGGAAGCTGTAAGAATTATGGGTAATATAATTAAAGAAGCGGCCTTTGCGACTAAAGACCAAAATGGATTTGCATGCGCGAAACTGGTGGTTTTTGCCAATATTCCGGAAGATAACCCTTTTATGGCCGGTGCTTATATGGGAATTGGTGAACCTGATTGTGTGATTAACGTAGGCGTTTCAGGTCCCGGGGTTGTGAAAAGTTCTATGGAAAAAGCAATAAAGAATAATCCTGATATTGATCTGGGTGGATTGGCGGAAGTTATAAAAAGAACGAGTTTCAAAGTTACAAGATCAGGGGAGCTTATAGG
>WJIO01000082.1 GCA_014730235.1 Candidatus Poribacteria bacterium | reverse complement strand
TTTTGCCGTCCCAGTATGCTGCTCGTGATCTATCAATGTAGTATCCGGGCATCATGTATCCCAACTTCAGTTGTTTTACTAACTTTCCATCAACATTGTAAATAAATATAGTCACATTTGCTGGTTTTGAAAGCTGATATGGTATCCATGTCTCTGGATTGAAGGGGTTGGGATAATTCTGCATCAATAATGGTTTATTATTGACATCAATATCACTTATCGTCTCGATCCCTATATTATCGGTTCCTAAAACTTTTCGGCTTAACCCACCGGCAATTTCTGTAAACGCACCTTGTTTGAGTAAAATATCAACCTTTTGTTTGTTAACCAAGAGGGCCATGGCCAGATTAACTGTGTTGGCATGATCACGCTTTATGTCTACTTTTACTATTCGGGGATTATCAGGATCTGTTTCAGCATAAGGTCCATGTGCATCAGACAAATTGAAATCCCACTTTCCGCTATCTTCCACTTCCATACCTATACCGCCTAAACACGTCTTTGCGGGATCAACCGGGTTGTTAAATACCAGTATTAAAATATTTTCCATTACATCGTAGGATGCTGATAATAGGTGCAGGCGCAGTAATACTGGTATTGCTTTAGATACTGTGTTGTTGCCTTCGTCCGGATCTGTCTGTTCCACTTTTGTTACAGTGGCAGTATTTGTAATGTTGGTATTTCCAGTACCCAGATTGAGCGTAAATGTGATGACAAGTTTAGCGTTGGTCCCGCTACTCAGATTACCCACTATCCAGATACCTGTTTCTTTATTGTAACTCTCAATGGTATCATTTGAAAGGTAAGTTACCCCTTCTGGTAGCTGGTAAGTAACTTCTATACCTGTGGCATCATCCGGGCCGCTGTTAGCAACTGTGATATTGCAGGCAATAGTGTCACCTTCACTGGGTGATAGACTGTCAACTGCCATACTAACAGATAGGTCCACAGCCATATCTTCAGGAAAAATTTCTTTGATAGCAGTTATAGTATAAGAGATAGGACGTTTTTTATAGGTATTAACATTAAAATTAATATAATATGTGCCGTCCTCCGGGATGGAAAAATCCTTTATCTTTGAAAATAGTATACCGTCACCTGAAATCCTTGTTTTGCCATCTGTACCGATCAAATACATCCTTGGGGTGGAATTATCAGAACTGGCTTCAATATTAATTAGATCACCGGATTTAGCTTCAAAGCTGAAGCAGTCCACATCACCAACGATAACCCCACTTGTGGGCGTGTTAAATTCTATAGGTGTGGCATGTTCCGGATCATCGCCGTGATCGTCCTCATGCAACGTCAGCTTTAGCGTGTAAAAAGAATCGTCATAGCCAGCATGGTAATCCTGGATATTAATAAAATATTTCCCACTTACTGAAGGGAAAAATATTATGCTTGCGTCCCTATCAACTCCTCGATCCTCTTTAATTATTTTAATGCCATCGGTTAAAGTTAATATACTTTTAATAGAAGAACCTTCATCTGTAGCGGAAATGATTATGCAGTCTCCTTTGTTGGCGTCAAAGCTGAACCAATCCACATCCCCCCAAACTCCAATTATACCTTCAACAGGACTATCAAAGGTTACCGGAGTTGCATGTTCCAGGTCATCACCATGATCGTCCTTATATAAACTTAGTTCCAGGACATAGAAATAATTGTCGCCACTGTTACCAAAGGAATCTTTCATCACCTGAATAAAATATTGCCCATTTTCTGGGATTGTAAATTCCATACCCCCGCGGTAGTCATCATAAATGGATATACTTTTAAGTTCTGTTATTCCATCTGTATCAAACAAGGTTAATTTAGTACGCAGATCGGAATCTTCCCCAACAGCGGCAATTCGCAATGTATCTCCACTCTGGGCATTAAATGTAAACCAATCTATATCATGTTCGGGTTTTATTGCACCATTCACAGGCGTATCCAATTCAATTGATGTTGCCGATTCAGGGATATTACCATGATTATCGCCATACAATGTAAATTCGTAAATGTTACTATAATAGCTATTAGAATATCCCTGGAACTGAATATAGTATCTGCCGTCTTTTGGAAATGTAAAGAAAGATGTTCTGCGAAAATTGGTAATCTGGGTTATGCCATCAGTATCAAATAGAGTCACCCGATCAATTGAGTAACCTTTGTAAGTAAAAATTACATGATCTCCGCTATTTACATCAAAGGCAAACCAATCAGTGTCAATCTCAAGACCAATTCTTCCATTAACCTGGGTATCTTTAGTTATCAATGTAGCATTTTCTGCGTTGTCACCATGATCATCGGTATACAAAGAAAAGTCCATGGTGTATGAGTAATTGTTATCGCTGCCGTCAATATAATTATAACCACGGACCAATACGAAGTATTGTCCATCTTCCGGAATAGTAAATATAAGCGGCCTATGGCTATATGTAGAGTTCTTAAGTATGGAACCACTTTTGTCAGACAGATACCAGATAGGACTAAATATAGTGCTATTTCTAGTCGCGTCAATAATAACCCGATCACCGTTGCTGGCATTAAAAGAGAAGCAGTCCACATCACCTGGTGTGTTTATCGCACCATCAATGGATGTGTTTAATTCTATAGGGGTTGCTGTTTCGTAGGTATTGCTGTGATCATCCTCGTAAAATGTTAAACTCAGGGTGTAAAAAAGGGGATCATCATTTGGTATGCTGACATAACTTTGGGGTAGTAAATAGCCGTAGACATTCAGCGTATCTGCAGAATCCATTCTGGCGATATAGGTTTTCTTTTCATCTACATCCCATATTTTCCATGCATTAATTTGCTGGTTTCCTAAATCCGGACTAACATTAACATTCAGAGATAACGGGAATCCCTTATTTTCAAATTCCTGCCGCAGTTCTGCTGAGGCATTATTATTGGCTAATTCATTCTGAAATTTTAAATTGATGCGAAACAAGAATGATTCATGAGAGGCTCTCACAAAATACCGTCCACTTTCAGGTATAGTAAATGGCAAGAATATACGGGCATTATCTGATATAACATCCATGAAACGAGTAACCCTATCAGGGCCAAACAAGGTTAATTTCGACCGATTAAGCTTATCTCTTCCTAAAAATTTAAAGACTATGCTTTCGCCGCTTTCGCCATCAAAACTAAACCAATCTGAATCTCCAGCATTGCTAAGGGCTGCCTTAATGGATGTATTTTTAGCCATTAGTGTCGCTGTCTCTGGCGTGTCGCCATGATCGTCTTTATATAAAGCCACATCGAGTTTATACAGGAAATTATCGCCGCCATTATATTCTGAATCTAACACCTGGACGAAGTATTGTCCACCCTCTGCAAATGACAATATGGTATTTCCGCGGCCATCAGATGTCGTGAATTGACGAATGTTTGTAACACCGTCCCTATCAAGTATATTGACTTTGCCAATAAAAGACGGATTTTCTGTGCTCATGGTAATAATTAACTCATCCCCGTCATTTACATCAAAGCTGAAATAATCCACATCTCCCCATATATCAATTATACTCTCAATGGATGTGTTTAGCGGAATGAAAGTTGCCATATTCGGAAGGTTTCCATGTTTATCCTGGTATGGTGTCAGTGTAAGATTATAGGTGCATAGAGTTTCGTCTTCACCCTCAGAGACTTCTATAAAATACGTTCCTGATCTGGTAAACGTATGCATAAATGGCTGAGTTGTAATATGTCTCCATGGTTCTATTATTGGAGTAATTCCATCTATATCATATATCTCCAAACGTCTGTATAAAGCTTCACATTCTGTTTTTACTTCAAAACTTAAAGTATCGCCGTCTTTTACGTTAAAACTGAAATAGTCCTGATCATATTCAAGATTAATCATACCATCAACAGGCGTGTTTAAGCCGATAGGCGTTGCATTTTCCCAGTCGTTGCTATGATCATCCTCTGTCAATATTAACGTATATATGAAGCTCGTGCCCTCGCTATACGCATACTTATTTTGTATTCGTATAAAATATCTCCCATTCTCTGGAAACGTAAATGGTATCGTCCATTGACTATCCCTCAAAATTGTAACGCCGTCGGTAGATAGCAGAGATACGAAGGGAGAGAAGCCTCCAGGATTAGATTCTGCATGAATCAGAATATCCTCACCTATATTTGCATCATAGACAAAGTAATCTATATCACCCGGAACTTCGATCCTTCCTTCAATTGTTGAAGTATTTCCTTTGATAAGAGTCGCCGTCTCAGCATCATTACCATGATCATCATTGTCAAAAGATTGTCCTACTGCATAGACAGTTATAACAAAACCTATAAAATTTACCATAAGAACCAACATAACACAAAATATTATCTTTATTGAATTCACCGCAAATCTCCCTTTGAATAAGACTGCCAAGATAGTAATCAAAAATATATACAAATAACTGTATAAAATGATTTGCTGTTTATATCCACCTAAATTTTCTCTTTCTCATAAAATCATACATCTCATTTACAGGAAAATCAAGGTTTTTTGATGATATTTATCCTATTATTTTGATAACGCCTTTAATAATTACCCAAAAATTATATATCCCAGAACTATGTATTTGAATGTTATACAAATACTAAATTATCATAAATTATTTTAAAATGAAAAAGCTTGTTAGAATCGTCTCAAAGATGCATATTGGGCAATATGCATATTCATTTACCCTTAAAGATCCACCTTATATTCATTATTAAGCCTTAAATTTTACCATTGGTAATAAAAAAACATAATTTTGTCACATTTTTGTTTTAAATGGAGTCTTAATATACAGAGAGATATTTATTTTAAGTTACGGCTACTTTTCAAATTTACATTCTTGGGAAAGGAATTTATCATGAGAAGAGTATCATTCTTTGGAATCTTTATGCTTTTGGTATTTATTATTTTAACCTCGAGTTTTGCTGATATCAGCGATTTTTCTCATCCAGCTAATGTTTCAGGTTATATTTTCAGTCTTTACAAAGATCATAAACAGCTAACAGATGCAGGACAGATTGCCAGTATTTCTGAGGCAGGAAGACAGTTGAGCCTTGATAATCTTTTGTGCTCTATTGAAACATTTAATAAACTTTCATCCATAGAAATACAACAGCTAGAAGCGCTTGATGTTGATATCCATCGGTATACTGGTTATCAACATCATTTCTATATCGCGGAATTTTCTGCATCTGTTGTTCCCGATCTTGCCAAACTTGATTTCATAAAAGATATAAGACCAGTCTGGGAACCTCCTGCATCTGAGTTAATGATTACTGCCAGACAGATTAACTCATGGCAATTCCCATTTTTGGGATTTGACGGAAAAAATATCACTGTTGCTGTAATAGATGGTAATGGAGTAGATAGTAACAACCCATTCTTAAAAGATAGAATAACAGAACAGCATGAATATAAAACATGGTTGCCAGATGACAATACGGCAGATCCCACTGGAGATCATGGCACTCATTGTGTTGGTATAATAGCTGCGACTCCCATTACAATAAATACAAGCAATACATTGACAAACATACCTGGTGGAAATTCACAAAGCGGTATATATCATACAGGTATCCTATCTGAGAATGTAGATGCTGATCATCAGTATGACTTAAATGATGACGGTGACACCGTTGACAATTTCCCAATTCTGGTTGTGGATGCTTCAGTTAAGGGTGAATACCAGGAAGTCAGGATTGATTTAGATAATGATGGCAACTGGTATGATGCAGATGATGATTCAGCAGAAATTGGGGATTGGTTAAACATAAATCCAAACGATAACAATTCTCCTTTCAGCTATATTCCTGTTTCTTATATATCTCCCGATGGAACTAACGTTGATGTCGGTGTAAAAGGTGTAGCACCTGGTGTAAATATTGTTATGCTTAAACCAAGTACTCGTAACCAGGCTGAGATAGCGATTAGAGACGCTGTTGACGAATATAACGCAGATGTCATAAGCATGAGCTTTGGTTTGTGGGAACCAGGTGATATGTTTAATGGTCATGGAGTGCTTCAGGATGCCGTTAACTATGCGTATGATCAAGGATGTGTTGTTATTAAATCCAGCGGAAATTATGGTAATGATAATGCTCATGCAAGTGGTACAATACAAAGAGATGATGATTCATTAAGCTTTAATTTAGATGTAAATGAAAACGATGGTTGGGTTAAGCTTATATGGAGCAATGATCCTGGGCAAGATAGTAACCTGGATATGGAAATATGGCAGGGAAATAACAAAATTGCAGAAGCTTTATCAGACGACGATAGAACAGGTGATTATAATCATGAATTGATTAGTAACCTGGATACTGGAGCATATCAAGTCCGAGTTTTAGCAAAAGATATTGCTGTTGGAATAAACCAGGAATTTCATCTTTATACTGTTAATAAGAGAGCTTGCGAATTCGCGAATTCTGATCCCAATTATACTATCTCAGCACCAGGTGACGCAGAACATTCCCTGACAGTGGGCGCTGTTGAAAAAGGTAATAATCAGGTTACCGGTTATTCGTCCAGAGGGCCTGTTTTGGGGGCAGATTATCAACAACCAATGATTGTAGCTCCTGGCGGCGATTGGGGTTGGGAAAATGATCAACCACCAATTCCCTACGATGAAGTTATTTCTACAAGCTGGGTCAATGATCTAAATTATCAACCTCATAATCCAAATAATCCGATATATGATGATCCTGTAGACTACTATACACGTTCGTCAGGAACCAGCATGGCTGCCCCACATGTGGCAGGCGCTGCTGCTCTTTTGCTTCAGATGTTTCCATCACATGAAAACGATCCACAGGCCGTATACGACCTCATTACAGAAAATGCAACAAACTTAGGTGTTGCTGGTTGGGATGAAGAATCAGGATATGGTTTACTCAATGTCTTTGAGACAATAAAACCTCCTTTAACTTTAGATATTTTAAAGCCTATCCAAACTAATCCAGGAATAGCCGGTAATCCTGCATTTCCAAATGATATAAACGTTGAAATCAACATAAAAAATCAGGATGGAGATTTCATTCCTGATATTAAGAAATCGGCTTTTAGCGTTAAAATTGGGGATATTTACGGCACTGTGGTTAATATAAGTCAGAGTATTGACAGATATATTTTGCAGGTTAAACCGCCAATACAGCTCACCGAAGGCTTATATGACTTGGTAGTAAAAATAGGCAGCATTGCCGTTGATACAGAACAGCAAGCTGTTAATTATCTGGACATTTCAACAGGTATAGATGTTGCGCTGATACTTGACAAATCAAACAGTATGAAGGATGCTAGCAAGCTTTCAAAGGCAAAGGAAGCTGCAAGATACTTTGTTGATGACACTTTGCTAGGTGACCAAATTGCCATATCAGCTTTTGATGATAAGGGTTTGCTTGTGACTGAATTGACACTGGTTGATGATACACAACCAGATAGTAAGGTAAAAAGTAATATTAAAGGAGAAATAGATAAACTTACAAGTGGAGGTAGGACAGATTTTGGCAAAGGATTGGATCTTGCATATAAAGAACTGGTTAAATCCACAACAATCATGCCAAAGTATGCTGTACTTATGACTGATGGTCAACATAATGGTGCCCCCTACGATACATATCTTGATGATTTTAAGGATAAAGATTGGGCTATCTATACTGTTGGTTTTGGTGGTGATGTGGATAGAGACCAACTAATTGATATTGCTGACTTCACGGGTGGCAGATATCACCATGTGGAAAACATTAATATTACTGCTATCTATGATTTAATATCAGCCAGAATACACAGAAATTCAGTTATTGCATCTGAAAGAGGGTTTATTAGAGATCAGCAGACTGTTATTTCAGAAAATGTAAGTGTTGATAATTCTGTGGAACAGGTAAAATTTGCCTCTTTTACAGGATCGAGTAATGCAAATCCTGCACCGTCAATAAATGGATCCAATATAAGTGCAGCAGGAAGTATGATTAATATGACGTTAATACGTCCTGACAATGTGCGCATAGATCCGACATATGCTGTATCGGATCCGGATATTGAATATTATAAAAGCGATGCATATGAATTCTATAGGATACAGAAGCCTATGGCAGGTGAATGGAAAGTTGAATTTTTAGGAGCAAGCATACCATCAGGCAGCGATATATATAATCTTAATGTTACTGCCGTCTCTTCGTTATTCAGCGATTTTGCTACAGCTTTCAAATTATACTATGATCTGGGTGAAGCTGTGGACATCGGTATAGAATTGGCAGAAGTTACTTCTAATCTTGAGCTTATACCAGTTAAAGGGGCAACCGTTCAAGGCAAAGTAATAAGACCAGATGGGGTAGAGGAGCAGATAACACTTTCTGAAAACGGAGAAGGTGTCTATTCCCATAATTATCTTAACACCAATGTGAATGGGCGATATAAGGTTGAAATGTATGCTAATTGTCAGATAGGGGGAATCCTTTACGATCGCAAGGTTCAAACAACGTTTTTTGTGGGAAGCATAAACAACATCCTTGTGGATAATTCGAGTCTAGATCCTGCTAATGAAAGTGATATTGATGATACCAAACCTACAATATCAGCATCTTTTTTAGGCCCTATAGAGAATCTGAATAGTATAGAGGTAACCATTGACGGTAAACCTGTAAGTCATGTTTATGATGAAGCTAATGCAAGTATATCCTGTATACCGGATACACCGTTATCTATAGATACTCATTATGTTAGCATAATAGTTACAGATACTTATGGCCAAACTACATCAGTTAAATGGTCATTCACTATTCTTGACACGACAAGACTCGTGGTTAAAGAAGCATTTTATGATATGTCGAATAAACTCTTGACTATAGGGTTTAGCAATCCAGTGGATCCTAAAAAGATATGTTTCCCTTATATATCTATAGAAGTTAATAACAGCGGGATGCCTGATATACAACTTTCTAATAGAATGGGGTTGCATGCAAACGAAAAAGAAAGCAATAAGACCATTACAATAAATTTGCTTCAATCATATGCGACAACGGCAAACATTGAATTTGCTGTATTACAAAGGTTAAGGATGGATATGATGCTTCAAACAGGGGCGTTTACAGATATTTATGATAATAAAAACGAACGTGTAAATGGAGATATTCGCTTACAGATTATAAATAGCGATGAAGTTCTGGCTTCCGAAAAGCTGCCTGAAAACTTCGGAGTATTCCAGAATTATCCCAACCCTTTTAATCCTGAGACTTGGATACCATATCAATTATCCGAGGTAACCAATGTAAATATTACTATTTATGACTCCACCGGTCGAATGGTAAGAAGCCTATATTTAGGAGAACGACTTCCTGGATATTATATAAACAAGTCAAAAGCCGCATATTGGGATGGTAAGAATGAAGCCGGTGAAGCTGTATCCAGCGGAATATATTTTTATAGTATAAAAGCTGGTAGCTATAGTGAAACTAAAAAAATGCTAATGGCAAAATAAGTAATCACTGGGTTTTATAACGAGATATATATTTGCTAGTTGCTTTTTAGCGACTAGCAAATCATTATTTTAAAACAGAAAGGTTATACAGATGAAAGAATTTAAGTTTCTATCCATTAATATTCTGTGCTTACTAATACTTCTAGCTGGTTGTGCAAAACCTCGGCAAGAAATACAGATGACCAGCACTCAGCATGCAGTAAGAACAACAGTTCAAAAAGAAGAACAAAGCTTAGATGTTAGATGGGACATAGGATATATTGAGGCAGAAGGTATGGCTGTCGCTCCTAGTAATGCTGAATCTGAAGCTCAAGGCAAACTATTAGCCCGTGAAGGTGCTATTCTTAATGCACGCCAAAGGCTTCTGGAAGAGATCCAGGGGGTTCAGATAGATGGAGTAACTACCATGATAAACCTGATGGCGAATACTACTATCCGGGGATATATTTCTGGGATAGTCAAAAATGCCCACGTAGTAAGTGATAGTGAAAATTGGGAAGATGGCGTATATTCAGTTAAAGTGCGTATACCAAAAACCAGTGTTGCTTCAGTTGCTTATTCTAATTACCAGTCCAAATTCAGTATGACACCCGTAAGTATAAGCAATATTGGATATACCGGACTTGTAATTGATGCTCGTGGGATTATCATCAAAGAAAGCCTTATGTTTAACGTTTTGACTGATTCTGGCATCCTTATATACGGACCTTCTAAGGTTAGCTTCAATGTGGTACAAAACAACACTATGGCGACCTTTGTAAGTTCCATAGAGATAGCCCAGAGAGATACAAGAGTGTCCAGTAATCCTATAGTTATTAAAGCGGTTAGCTCTCGCGGAGTAGATATTGTTATAAGTGAAGCTGACGGCGTAAAAATTCAGCAGGCTATACAAAAAGAGGATTTTCTTAATTCCGGTCGGGTAATTGTCGTATTAGAATAAAATATGGACAATACTCATAACGTCAATAATGAAAGGAGTTTGGTATACTGAATGACAAAC
>WJIO01000081.1 GCA_014730235.1 Candidatus Poribacteria bacterium | reverse complement strand
GTGCATCTTCCAAATCCCTCGGTTATTTCCTCTGCTCCCCGCTGTTCGATAGGTATAAGATCGCCAGTTGTTAGACTCATGTCCAGAGTGGATGTAGGAGCGGCTACATAAAAGGGTATTTTATGCTCTTTTGCCAGCACAGCTACGCCATAAGTGCCGATCTTGTTGGCGGCATCGCCGTTGGCGGCTATCCTGTCTGCACCTGTTATAACACAATTTATCCTGCCTTCTTTCATCACCTGAGCCGCCATATTATCACAGATAAGGGTAACATCAATTCCCGTCTGCATAAGTTCCCATGTGGTAAGTCTTGCTCCTTGTAGCAGAGGGCGGGTTTCATCGGCAAAAACTTTTATGTTTTTCCCCTGCTCATGGGCTGTAAACATTACGGCCAGGGCTGTACCATAGTCGGCAGTAGCAAGACCTCCAGCATTGCAATGAGTCAGGATGGTATCACCTGCTTTAACCAGTTCTGAGCCGTGCCTGCCGATGTTCCGGCACATTTCCTTGTCTTCCTTTATTATCCTTTGTGCTTCAGCCAGAAGAATACGCTTAAGCTCTGATATCTCTTTATCTTTATTGGCTTCGGCAGTAGCTTTCATCCTGTCTAAAGCCCAGAAGAGATTAACTGCCGTAGGTCTGGATGTGGCCAGGTAATCGGCGGCTTTGTCCAGTTGCAGCTTAAATGTGGGGTAGTCCTGAGCTTTGGAATTCCATATACCAATAACAATTCCCAAAGCCCCAGCGATGCCTATAGCTGGAGCTCCTCGCACTCTAAGCATCTTTATGGCTTCCCAAACTTTTTCCACTGTATCACAATGTATATATTTTAATTCGTTAGGCAGTAGAGTCTGGTCAATCATTACGACCTTGCCCTCATGCCATTCGATTGTAGATAAAGGCATAAATTCTCCTATTCTGAGATAACTCTTTGAGCGTATATATTCGCATCTATTTCCCGCTTATCCCACCATACGATAATTGCGCTTCCTATGCCACTGTTAATGGGATGTGGATCTTGCTGTGTACCTTTGGCCAGACATATAGCCGCTCCTGATTCAACCCAGAGGAAATTACCGCTTTTATCAATCCTCTGGGCATATATATCACCATCCAATATCCTTCTGTCCCACCACGATATAATTGAACCATCAACACCATCGCTGACTATGTTTGGATTAAACTGGTTGTCAGGTTCATCGCATACAGGAATACCATTTTCTTTCCATTCATATTTACCAGAGGAATTCAGTCTTTGACCATATATATCCCAATCACCTTTCCTTTGATCAAGCCATGTGACAAAAGCGCCGCCTTCACCGTCAGAGATCATGGTGTAGTCGTATTGATCACCACCCATAAGGCAAAGTGGTATTCCATTTTCCTGCCATAAGCTTTTCCCCTGTGCATTTATCCGTTGGGTGTAAATATCCCATCCACTGTCGCTGGAATTGTCGGCCCTGGATATAAACTCGTTTTTTATGCTGTTACGATGATCCATCCATGCAACGATGGCTCCACCGAAGCCATCGTTGATTATGTAGGGATGCCATTGTCTTTCGGGCATCTGACATAAAGGGATACCGTCATACTTCCAGATTTTTTCGCCTTCTGCGCTTATTCGTTGAGCATAGACATCACCCTTGCCATCCCGCCAGTCCTGCCATACTATTATAGCTCCACCATAACCATCGCTGGCAATATCTGGATACTGCTGGGAATTGTCTTTTGATGCCACCAGAATACCATCTTTTTCCCATAACATCTCACCATATTTATTTACACGTTGGGCGTAAATGTAAGGAGTCCAGGTTTCATCCCGATAATCATGCCAGACAATTAGTGCACCACCTTCGCCATCGGCGGCTATATTAAACTCTAACTGGGCCCTGGGAAGGGTGCACACAGGCACTCCACCAGGCTCCCACTGAACTTGACCCTCACCGTTGATGCGTTGAGCGTAGATATCTGTATCGCTGTTAAGGTTAGGGTTGGCATTTCTTTCATCCCACCATGCAATTATGGCTCCACCTGAACCATCCGACACAAGGTTGGGAAACCATTGATTTTTCTTTTCAAGGCAGACAGCCACTCCATCAATTGTCCATCTTATTTCACCTCTGGCGTCAACCCTCTGGGCATAGATATCAGAAGAAACTGAAGCAATATCCTGCCATACTATAATGGCACCAGAAGCACCGTCAGTAGTAATACGGGGATGTTCCTGGGTTCCTGCTGCCATACAGATGGGTAAGTTTAACTCGGGATCATCAGGCCAGATGCAAAAAGCTTTTTCTGCGGGAAAAATTAATGTTAAACATATAAGAATTACTAAAAATTTCAAATAATATCACCTATACATATTCAGCCGCACATTCCTGGGCTATCTGATTCCATTCTGTGAGTCTTCGCAGGTCATATCTCACAGTGCTAATATCTTTAAGATGGACTTCCATTATACAATCGTTTGCCGAAGCAATTGCCATCTTTTCCTTTATATCCCTGCGAACTAATTCCGGATCCCAATGGTCATAAGCTACAAAGGCAGGATTTGGTTTCCAGGCGAAGATAAATCTATTACCCACATTTTCTGCCGCTTTGGGAAAATCCACCCATGGACTCATTGATATTTTATATAGATTTGGAAGATACTGGGCGCATATATCTACCTTGTCATGAAGTGGCTCACAGCAACCATAGTATGTTTTACCAAATCGTTTATAGAACCTGGCTTCATGTTGAAGGGCAAATTCACCATGCATGGCCGGAGATACCTCTGAGAATATCTGTGCCGCACCTGTTACCCCCAATTTTTTTGCTGGTGCAGATAAGAGATTTTGCTCTTCGTATTGATCCAGACGGTGCAGCCAGCAATCTACAAAATGACCTATAGCTTTATGGACGAATTCCGGTCGGGCAATCATGTCCATCAACACCTCTTGCACTCCTGTCCATCTGACCAATTCATCCCATGGGGCAAACCAGAACGAACCTACCCCGGATTTTCTGACTTCTAGGATGTCATGGAATATTTCACACCGTTTCTGGTAATATTCTTCCGTCAGTTTTTCATCATGAGTTACCACTGGCTTCTTAATTTTTGATATATCCTCTTCATCTTTGATCTGTATGTGAAAATGACGGGAAACCACGCTGTTGGTAGGATCGGTACGGGCTACATCAACTTTTTCTGAAATTCCAAAACCTGTGTCATGAATACAATAGGGTTGCACAGAAACCGGGGATATGGTCATATCACCAGGATAATGCCGCCACTTGAAAAGAGTGCGTCTCATTCCTGATTCTATACCACGAGAAAAGTCATCCTGGCAATGGATATCCAGTTCCCCGTTTACATTCAGTTCGTTCCAGGGTTCCTGAAAAATGGTGATCCAGGGTTTTACCTTTTCAAAATTATTTATACGACGATGTATTTCCCTGCGTTCCTCGTTAACCGGATCAGCCGCCGCTTCTACTATCTCTCTACCCAATTCCCGAAGGATTTTTTTGTCCTTTTGCGGTATAGAACTCATTTGTATTTCCTTTATTTTATTCATATAAAAACTGGGCACGCTTTGGCGTGCTCATAGAATTCATTATAATAAAAAAGTATCATTACATTCGCCAGTTTCAGAACTGTACAGATAACTAAATCAGGGATTATTTAAATCCTGTTTTAATTCTGTTTCAGTCATGCTAAAAATTGGAACTTTATACATTGATAAACTTTGTAAAAAGCTAATTCTAGAAATACCTGCCAGTTCTGCCGCTCTTCCTGAAGAAAGCTTTCCCATTTCGTAAAACTTGGCAGCCGCTGCCATTTTAATTTCTCTGGAAAAGTTTTCAGGGGTTTCCTTCATGGATATTAAAATTTCATCAGATAAAGTAATTTTTATAGTTTTCATTATCTACGCTTTTTTCCCTGTAAGTTTGTTTTAATTCTTTCGAAAACTGGGCACGCGTTGGCGTGCCCATAAAAATAAAAAGTTTTGAAAATGTGAAATTGTTATGTTAAAGTTTTATACTACCCCATGTAGTAGCTGCTTTGCCTGAAGGTTTAACAGCAGTCATTACATTTGTTGTTACAGCAAAATTATTAACAACCTCATCAGCGGACAAAACCCGGTCATAAACCCTTACTTCGTCTACCATACCGTTCAGGAATCTGCCGTCGTGTTCGCTGCCAACTCGTCTCTCATCCCATAACTCATTTACACCTGCTCCGCCTGGACCGTCTGCTGCAAGTTCACCATCCACATACAGCTTCAAGGCATCGCCGATAGTGTCTGTAGTATAAACAACATGATACCATGTCTGGGCTTCAGCATCTGCTGTTATCTTACCTGCACCATTCTTATCTACCTGAATCTGATTGCTTTCAAATTTATAGTGAACTTTACCTGCTTCCCACTGCCATGTGGAGACGATTCCCTGAATACCGGCAAAGGCTTCTTCGTATACCCAACATTCTACTGAAACCTGTTCAAAAGAACCCATGGCCGGAATTTCAATATAACCATCTGTTCCATCCAGCATAAGGGCATCACCGATCATTCCGGATGTATAGTTTACAGTACCCATTGCTGTACCGTCGTTACCAGTTCCTGATACATCTGCGACAGTATCACCTGATACATCCCCACTATCGAAAGTATACATGAGAATCAGACCATCTGTTACAAACTCTTGCGCATTGACGGTAAGAGCCATAACCATAAGAGCAGAAATTGAAAAAACTAATTTTTTTAGCATAACTTTACTCTCCCTTTAACTACTTTATCTCTTCATAAAGCGGCTATAAAAGTTTAACTGCTTGAATAATAGCAACTATTCTTTGTATATCACCCCTACTTTCTAAAACTAAAATTGCTTAATATTACCCCATGTAGATGTCAATTTACCAACGTGTTCTACTGCCATTTTATTTGAAGTAACCTCAAAATTCTTTGTCACTTCCTCGGGAGTCAATATGCGATTATATACCCGAACTTCATCTATCATGCCGTTCAGGAATCTACCGTCATGTTCACTTCCTATCCTTCTTTCGTGCCAGTTTTCAGGTAATGCTCCTGCGCTGGGAAGTTCACTGGCTAACTCACCATCCACATACAGCTTGATACCGTCGTCTATTCCCTGGGTATAGATAATGTGATACCACTGCTGATTAACGCCTGGAGATGTAATTTTTCCAACCCCATTTTTGTCCACCTGAATCTGATTGCTTTCAAATTTAAAGTGAACTTTGCCTGCTTCCCACTGCCATGTGGAGATGATTCCCTGTATCCCGGCAAAGGCTTCTTCGTAAGCCCAGCATTCGACAGAATCGGTTTCCATCTCTCCCATGTCCGGGATTTCGATGTAATTATTTACTGTACCATCAAGAAGCAATGCTTTACCGATGACACCATTGGTAAATTGTACGGTGCCCATGATTGTGGCATCATTGCCATTGCCTGATGCGTCTTTTACTGTATCACCGTCTATGTCTGCATCATCCATAGTCCACATAGCGATCAGACCATCAACCACAAATTCCTGGGCCTGTACCATCCCGGCAACAAGAAATAGAACCAGAGCAATAAATAATAATTTCACACGATACATAATACACTCCTTTCATTTCTATGTAATATCATTAATATACAATCACATTTTACCAGGCCATAAGTTTTAGATCAACAAAAAACATCGATTTATTTGTAGGCTATACCTTTTAGTTCTTCCACATACATCTGGGCGGAATATGCGGCTGTTGCACCTTCTCCGCAGGCAGTTATGATCTGCCTGAGAAGTTTCTTCCGGGCATCTCCACAGGCATATATTCCCGGAACGGATGTGGCCATATCATCATTTGTTATTATGTATCCCTTTTTATCTGTATCCACAACTCCCCTGGCAAATTCTGTGTTGGGATTGAAACCCACAAAGACAAAAACTCCATCACATTCCAGAATACGCTCCTCGTTAGTATCAACATTTTCAAGCCTTACAGCCTCTACATGTGCATCACCCATAACCTCTTTTACCACAGTTTTCCATGCAAAATTTACCTTATCACCCATCTTGAATATCTCATCTTGCAGGACTTTCGTTGCCCGAAGTCTATCGCGTCGATGGATAATAGTAATTTTTGATGCAAATTTTGTAAGGAATATAGATTCCTTTATAGCTGTATCGCCACCACCCACAACTACAACTTCCTTATCCCTGTAGAACATACCATCACAGGTAGCACAGCATGAAACACCACTACCCCAGAAACGGTTTTCACCGGGAATATCCAGACGTCTATGTTCTGCACCTGATGCAATTATGACAGAAAGAGCGTTTGTTTTACCATCATCAAATACTGCATGTATTTCATTGTCATTATGATTAATATCTAAAGATTTAACATCAGCGCTTTTGATTTCAACTCCAAATTTACTGGCCTGATTCAGCATTTTTTCCATCAATTCATAACCTGTTATAGGTTCAGTAAATCCGGGATAATTCTCTACAACATCGGTAGTAACAACCTGTCCTCCCGGTGTAAGTTTTTCAAGTATTATAGTGCTTAAACCAGCCCTTGCTCCATATATACCAGCAGTAAGACCAGCCGGTCCACCGCCGATTATCGCCAAGTCATATGTCTCTGACATTATTGCTTTTCCTTCCCTATATGAATTTATCTGTATTTATGAATTATTACATATTCAACGAAATATTACCAAAAATTCTACATTATTTCAATCATTTTCATTCAACCGTAATATGGAATTGACAATCCAAAGCATTTCAGTTACTATTGCTTATTATGTTATATTCTTTTTCATCTTATATTTACCAGGAGTTTTAATATGCAAAAAGCACGTGTTGGATTTTTGGGTTTGATGTTTAAGCTTTATGATCGTTTTCCTGAACTTAAACCTGCTTTAAATAAATTTGGTAATGAAATTGTAAAAGAAATGTCACCATTTGCTGATGTTATATTTCCAGGAATCTGTAATACTAGAGAGATGGTCAATGCGACTGTAGCAAACTTTGAAAGTGATAATGTGGATATACTGATGGTGGTATTACTCAGCTATGCACCCAGCCACGTTGCTCTTCCTGCATTGAATCGAACACGATTACCTGTATTGATTTTTAATACTCAAAAGGAATATGCCATTACTCATGATACGGGACCTGATGTAACACTAAAAAATCATGGTATGCATGGGGTTCAGGACCTGGCCAATGTTTTGCTTCGTTCTGGTAAAGAATTTAATATACTGACTGGTCATTATAAAGATACTAATACACAGAAAGAGCTTAGGGATTGGTGTGATGCTGCCAGAACAGCGGCTTTTATGCAAAAAGTATGTATTGGTCTTTTGGGTTATCCTATGGAGCAAATGGGTGATTTTGCCATTGATGAGACTGCTTTTATGGCCCAGATAGGTGTTGAAGTTCAACGTATACCCATGAAGCTGGTGGCAAAAAGGGTTGAAAAAGCACCGAAAGGAGAAATAGCAAACCAGATGAAGCAGGATAAAGAAATGTTTACGGTACATCCGGATGTTACACCGGAGATACATGAAACAGGCTCTCGGTTGGAATGGGCCTTACGAAATATAATGCAGGAAAGGAATATGCACGCCATGGCATCTCATTTTACAGCCATCGAAGAAGATGGTCGCCTGAAAACATTACCGTTTCTGGCAGCGTCCAAACTTATTGGTGAGGGTTATGGTTACGGTGGGGAAGGTGATGTTACCAGCGCCGCTGCTGTTACCATGATGCACCAGTTGGTTGGTGAGGCCAATTTTACCGAAATGTTTACCATGGACTTTGGCGGTAATTCTGCTTTGATGAGTCATATGGGTGAAGGTAACTGGAAGCTAGCACGTAAAGACAGACCTGTAGAGCTGGTGGCCAGTTCCCTTGGTATTAGTGATCTGCCTGTTCCTGCCGCTATGTTGACTTTTTCCCTGGAACCGGGTGACGTAACCCTGGTAAGTTTGACTACACTATCTGAAGGCCGGCTGAAGCTAATAGTGGCGGAAGGAAGTGTACCGGACTTCCCACCAATACCTACTATACCAAGACCACATTATAAATTTTCACCTGATGGAAATCTATGTGATTTTCTTACTAAATTTAGCATGGAAGGTGGCTCCCATCATCAGGCTTTGGTTTATGGCAGATTTGGTAACAAAATCCAAAAGATGGCTAAATTGATGAATATTCCTTGCAGCTTTATTATGTAAATTATCACCACACTACTAAACACAGAAAAACCAATAATTTTAAGACTTTCTAAGAACTACAAGAGTTATATCATCAGCTTGCTCTGAACCTTCTGTGTAAGAATATAATTCTGAGTGTATGGCATCGCTTATATCCTGGGCACAGGTAAACTGTTGGGAATACAGAATATCACATAACCTTTCGTAACCAAATACTACTCCGTTTTTATTAGTAGCTTCAACAACTCCATCGGTATATATAACGATAATATCGTTATCATGTAATTTAAAGCCATCAGATGGAAAATCAGTCTCAGGGAAAATACCTACAGGTAATCCCCCTTCTTCCAGTTGTATACATTCTTTGCTGGATGCAGGTAAGTAAATAGGTGGGTTGTGACCTGCACCGGAGTAAATAAAATTGCAGTTAATAGGATCGTAGGTGGCGTTAAACATAGTTATAAAAGCCTCAGCGGCTTTCATATCTTCATAACCTGAGCGATTTATCATTTCAAGTGTTTGTCCTGGTGATTCAAAATTCATATTGGCAAAACTGCGCCATATTGCTCTGATATTAGTCATAAGAAGGGCGGCGGGAATGCCTTTACCCATTGTATCGGCTACTACTAAAGCGAGACGACCATGATTATCCATAACAAAGTCATAATAATCGCCACCTACAGATCTTGCCATTATATTAGATGCTGCTATCTGAAGTCCGGTACTCTGAGGTATATTCTGGGGTAAGAGCTTGTTCTGGATATCGGCTGCAATAGAAAGCTCCTGCTCGTAACGGGCTTGCTTGTTTTGTAATTCATCATTGGCGTTTTTTAATATCTGGGCAATACCTTTTGTTGCAGCTAAATCCAGATAAACCTGATCCACTGATTCATTATTTTCACCAGTTTGCTCGTTTATTTCATCATGAAGGATTTTCAGCCAGTGTGAAGGCCTTCCACCTCCATCATTTTTTGCAGCGGCTAGTGCTGTTCGTTCAGCTTCCAGAAAACTCTGGTGCATTTCTTCGTATCTTTCCAGATAGCTAAAGAGGGCTTTTGCTTCTTCATCAGAGGTTTCTTCAGCTAATCTGGTATACATCTTCTGTGCGCCAATCTCAGAACGTATTGCTACTTTGATAGCATCAAATATATTCATTAATTTATTCCTCGAGTGTACCTACAACTGGTAAATCTTCCAGGGAGTCTTCTTCATGGGGTGCATCGTCAATTTCATCGGTCAGGTCTTTACCGGCTTCATGAAGCCCTTGATGATCACCATCTTCCCATAACCAGCTTTCACTTACATCATATACCTTGCCTTTATAAGCAATGTAAGCCGGTTTACCATCCTGACCGTTATATTCGGCAAGTTCTTCTAAAGTGAATTTCTTAAGGTCTGCCATTTGCTTTCTTCTCCTTTTTACATTTCAGATTTTTTAAGTGAAATAAAGAAAGTCGATTCTCTACTAAACCCGGATTAAAAATCAATATCAAGTAACAGCTTTTATAAGGTTATCAACAAATTCCTTTTCCGGTAAATTACCGGGAAAGTTCATATCATTATTAACGACAACAGTAGGAACAGATGTTATATTGTTCTTTTGCATAAGTTCAGGAAATTCTGATGATTCGATCATATTTGATTTGATAAAATCATTTTCTTTTGCAAGCTTATGGGCTATCTCTACTGCATTTGGACAGTATGGGCATGTTAATGTAACAAATATATCAATATTTAATGGTTTATCAATCTTCTTTAGTTCTTCAATTGTTTTTTCTGAAAGCTCGGATTCACTGCTGGATATATTCATAATAGTGGCAACCAGGGATGTAAATTCATATCCGGCAGGTATACCATAAAACCTTACTCCATAGTCTTTTTCACCCTCAACTACTGTCGCTGGTATTTTATCTATATTGTATTCTTCTACTTTTTCCTTATCATTTACGAAATCATAGACTTCTATATCTATTTTATCCGCCAGATCCGCCAGATCCTCCATAAGACCTCTGGTCTCCCGACAATATTGACATTCCATCTCCTGTGTAAATACTATCAGTTTTATTTTTTCATCAAGGTCTTTAAATTTTTCCTTCAATTGTTCTTGTTGGGATTCTTTAATTAGGCCCATAATAAATTCCTCCTATGTCATTCTTAATAAATATTTATATGCGCTCAGACTTGCTTTTATTCCTTCACCAATGGCTACACCAATCTGTTTTTCAGGAACAGTTGTGACATCCCCGGCTCCAAAAAGACCGGGAACAGCAGTTCTACAACCACAGTCAACCATAATTTCCCCTAAGTCAGTAAGGGATATAATCTCTTTTACAAGTTCGGAATTGGGCAAAAGGCCGATCTCAATAAATACCCCCTGGATATCAAGAGTTTTTTGCTCCCCTGTTTTTATAGACTGGACTGTTATACCTGTTACCGAATCTTTACCGTGAATAGCTAATACGTTATGGGAAAGCATAGGTATGAAATTTTCTGCATCTTTGATCCTTTCTATAAGCACAGGATCAGCCTGCCATACATTGGAATTATTAATAACATAGATATTATTTGAAATATTTCTAAGATCAATAACCGATGTAATCCCCGAATTTCCCCCACCTATAACAGCTACATCCTTGCCTTTATATAAAGGAGCGTCGCATGTTGCGCAATAGCTAATACCTTTCCCAACTAATTCTTTTTCACCGGGAACGTTAAGCGGTCTGTAACGTTTTCCCGTTGCGATAATAATGGTTTTTCCCCTGTAACTTTTACCATTTTCTGTTAAAGCCAAAAAAAGGTTATCCTGTCTGGAAATTTTTTCTACATTTATCCCGGTAATAATATCAACAATAGGGAACTGCTGCATCTGAGCCTTGAATTTATCTGTTAATTCTCTTCCTGTAATATATTGATATCCCATGTAATTTTCAATATCAGAAGTCCAGAGGAGCTGACCTCCCAGGTCTTTACTTATAAGCAGCGTTTTCATCTGCTTTCGGGCTGCATAGACTGCTGAAGTCATACCAGCAGAACCACCACCAATAATTAGAAGGTCGTATATATCGTCACTATTAGAAATTCTTTCCTGTTCATCTTCAGGCAGAATAAGTTCAAGGTTCAGTATGTCCGATCCCATCTCAGCACCTCCTTACAAATACTAAAGGCAATTATGTGATTTGATTTTTTATAGCTGATAATCTTCTGATATGATCCCGTTCTTCGTTTACCAGCTTCTGGATGGATTCTTTATCATTATCGGGAACCATATCCCTCATTTCATAAAGAAAGATTATAGAGTCTTTTTCAAACCCTATCGCCATTTCGACAGCTTCTAGCGGTGTTTTAATTGCTTTTGCTACTTCCAGAGGTTTAATATCTTTGTGAAATACTTGTTCATCAGCCAGGGCCTTCATATAGTCCATATATTCCAGTGTATAATAGTCTTTTGGTATTTGATAACCCCCTAGAGAAATAAGTATTTCCTCAAATCTGGATACATGACGTTTTTCCTCTTCGGTGAGATAGGAGAAGAGTTCTTTTACGTGGGATGTCTCTGCTAATTCGGTTAAAGATTTATAAAGCTGCGCTCCATTTTTCTCAATTTCTATCGCTATCTCTACTATCTCCTGAATTGAGAATTGATTATCCATAAATGGAAATTCCTTTCGTTTATTGTAATAAGCGTTTCAAATTATTTTTTATTATAACAGTATAATATAGAACGTTGTTCCAAAAATATTATACAATTATATATAATACATAAATTGGAATTAAGCCATTAAGTGTATAACACAATTTCAATAAAAGAGTCAAGTTTAAAAACCTTTGACAACAATGGTCGAGAATGATAGAATCACTCAAGTATATAACATGCAAGGCAGCAAGGTATATTTATGGTCTTGGAGGTAAGAAATGGAATCCCATCTGGAAAGAATTGATTTTGAACAGATAAAAAAGCGATTTGACGCGTTTTGGAATAAAGAAATAATTGACAGACCTATGGTAGCTATTACAGCACCTCGTAGAGAACGAAAACAGATAGATTTCTCTATTCCTGACACTATAGAAGCCCGGTGGACGGATATTGAATATATACTCAAACGGACAGACCTTAATCTTAGTAATACAGCATATTATGGCGATGCTATACCGTCTTTCTGGCCCAACATAGGACCTGATTCATTTACTGCATATCTGGGCGGCGAAATTGTATTTAAAGATAATCATACATCATGGGTAAAATCTTTTGTTGAAGACATTTCTGATTATGATCCTGTTTTTGATAAAAATAACAAATGGTGGATTTTCATGAATGATCTGATTGACGCTGCCTGTGAAACCGCAAAAGGCAGATATCTGGTTGGTATTCCAGATATGCACGGTGGAGGTGACTCCCTTGTAGCTGCCTTTGATGCGGGAAGACTAGCTATGGATCTTTATGATAAACCCGATGATATTAAGAGGGTTATGAAAAAGCTTACGGATATATATATTGAAATTTTTAATATATATTATGATAGAATATCAAGGGATCAGGAAGGTTCGATAACGTGGATTCCAGCCTACTCCCGGGGGAAATATGTGGCCCTTCAGAATGACTTTTCAGGTCTAATTTCTCCGGAAATGTTCAAAGAATTCTTCCTTTATGAAGATGTTATTGCGCTTTCTCAGCACCTCGACAACAGTATTTACCATCTTGATGGGCCTATCGCTATCGGTAATCTTGACTATCTCTTAGAAGTGGAAACCCTTGATGGTATCCAATGGGTTCCTGGTGCCGGAGCAAAACCCATGAGAGAATGGATGGATTTATGTTCCAGGATTCTGAATGGTGGAAAATGTCTGCAAATAGGATGTCCCTGTGGTGATGTAGAATATATACTTTCCAGTCTAAGGCATGAAGGACTTCTTATCAGTACGTCTTGCGGTTCTGAGGAAGAAGCAAAGGTCCTTCTGGATAATATATATAAAAAATATGGTAGGTAATCGTAAAAAATGAATATTACTTGTTATTCACTGATTTTCTTAAGATTGCAACCATTAGTAATTTTATTCTATGTTTAATTATAGAATTCGTCATCCCCGGGAAATTCTTATTCCTGCCTCTTGAGGCAGGAATAACAGCTATATTAACCTTTTATTGCCAAACTTAAACTGAAAATTAATTTTTAAAACTGTAAACTATAATTTATTATAAAGTGTCTTAAGGGAAATACCCAGAGATTTAGCTGTTTTGGTTTTATTTCCCTCCATATAGTCCAGAGTTTTCAGGATAACTTCTTTCTCTATCTCTTTAATAGTTTTCCCAATATTTATAGATATCGAGGGAATCTGCTGAGTATTTTGCTGTAAATCTACAGGTAAATGGTTTAATCTGATAAGTTCATCATTGCATACAATTACTGCCCTCTCGATGGCGTTTCTCAGTTCTCTGACATTACCGGGCCATGAATGATTCAGAAGTATTTGCATGGTATCATTATCCACAGATTTGATTTCTTTCCCATGTTTAGAATTAAATTCCTTTATAAACCTGGCAATAAGAAGGGGTATGTCCTCTTTTCGATCAATAAGTGGTGGTAATTCTATGGTAAAAACTTTCAGTCTATAATATAAATCTTCTCTCAAACTACCTTCTTCCAGCGCTTTTTCTATCTTCTTATTTGTTGCTGCAAGTATTCTAACATCTACACTAATATATTCTTTACCTCCAAGACGTCGAAATTTTGCATCCTCCAGCACCCTTAAGAGCTTAACCTGCATATCTGGTTTCATCTCAACAATTTCATCCAGAAAAAGCGTACCTCTATCTGCAAGTTCAAAGCATCCAGCTCTTCTGTGATCAGCCCCTGTAAAAGCCCCCTTTTCGTGTCCAAAAAGCTCACTTTCGATTAATGTATCGGGTATAGCAGCACAGTTAAGGGTGATAAATGTTTCATTATGTCTTGGACTCATTTTATGTATGGTACGAGCTACACATTCTTTGCCAGTTCCGCTTTCACCATATATTAACACAGAAGCTGAAGATGGGGAAATTTGCTCAATAAGACTGTAGACCCGGCGCATAGGAGTGGATTTACCAGTTAAATCACCAAAAACACCCAATTCCTGTAAATCCCTGTTTACCAACTCCATTCGGGTCAATATGTCTTCCCTCTCCAGTGCTTTTTCGACCAGAAGTTGAAACCGTTGGATATCTATAGGTTTTTCAAGATAATCATAAGCTCCTTCCCGCATAGCCTGGACTGCTTTTTCCACTGTTCCCTGACTGCTCAATATGATTACCGAAACATGAGATAATTCATGCTTAAGTCTGCGTAGAAGCTCTATGCCATCCATTTTAGGCATAACAAGATTAGATATAACCAGCGACGGTCTGAAAGTACCTATAACATCCAAGGCCTCAAAACCATCTGATACAGACATAGTATCATATCCCCAATCCTCAAGCAAACTTTGCATTACATCTCGGGTTATTGGTTCATCTTCAACGATTAGAATCCGTCCATGATTCAAATTTTCTTGCTCCCTTCATGTTTTTTCTTCCAAAAATAATTTTCTATCTTAATTATAAAGCATTAGAACTTGTAAATCAAGGTTGTTTTTGTAAAATTTACATACTTTGCCTCAATTTCGGTATGTAAAATTTACAAAAACAGTGGTGGTAAAAGATTTATCTAATTTTACCCTAATGCCGTAAAACGTCTTAAATCAAGTTTTTATAGGATTTTATTACCAATGGGAAATCTGGAATAAAAATTGCAACAACTTGTTTACCCTGTATATTAAAACAAAAATACTTAACCAGGGTAAAACCATAACATTACAGAATAGGATGATAATGTGGTTACAGAGGTAAGGGTCAAGAAAAATGAGCCTATAGAAAAAGCTATTCGAAGATTCAAAAAGCGTTGCGATAAGGATAATTTAGTCAAGGAAATAAAGAAGAGGCAGCACTATATTAAACCTAGCGAAAGACGTAGAAAAAGAAGAATTAAAAACAAAAAAAGATCAAGAGACTAGGTTTATTTATACCTTTATTTTCAATAAAAAACAAATAGGGAGTGAAATTATATGCCAGAAACTAGAGCCAGAAAAAAAACCAAGGCCAGAAAAAAACGCGTAAGACATAGAAAGAAATACTGTTCTATATGTGATGAAATTGTTTCTATGGCTGTTGTGCGTAAGGCTGAGGAGGAAAACGATCTTTACTGGCTTGTTTGTCCCGAATGCAAAAACAGATTTGCATACACACGCAGCGATTATAGAAAGAAAAAGCGCATTAAAACGCCGGCAATTAAGCGTGATGATGCTAAAGTCTATAAAACTAATAAGACATTTTCTATTGGTGAATTAATATATCATCCCAAGCTTCATGATATGGGTCTGGTTGTGGAAAAAGCCAGCGCTCCTTTTGCTGAATGTTCCGGAGCAATAATAGTATCATTCCTGCAATCCGGGCAAAAAACCCTTATAGAAGGATATGCTCCCTCATAGAATAAGGAGGTTTTATGGCAAGAACAAAAAGTGGTCGCAAAAGAAGAAGGATGCAAATAAGGCATCGTCAAAAACGTAGATTAAAAAGGAAAAAACTGGCTCAGAAAAAACTTCTGGAGTCAGTGAAGAATAACAATAAAAACTCTTAAAGGGTCACTGGACTAGGAGGTAAAATATTTTTGCGTAGACGCAGAAAAAAAAGCCCAATTTCAAGTATCCTTGCTAAGGATAAAGTTCGTTTGATAGGTTCCGATAGTAAACAGGTTGGTGTTATGCCCCCCAGAGATGCTCTGAACAGGGCAAAAAGAGAGGGCCTGGATCTGGTTATGGTTGCACCTAAAGCCAATCCGCCCGTTTGTAAAATTGTAGATTACGGAAAGTATAAATACGAACAAAATAAACGTGAAAAAGCAAAAAAACAAAGCCAAAAAACAGTAACAAAAGAAATCAAACTTAGTCCTGCTACTGCTGAACATGATTATCAATTTAAAAAGGATCATGCTGAAGACTTTTTAAAGTCCGGTGCAAAAGTAATATTTACTATTATATTTAGAGGGAGACAAAGAGCACACCCGGAACTCGGTAGGGATTTGTTAAAACGAATGGCAAATGAATTAAAAGAAATTGGTGAAGTGCTGTCACCTCCAAAGATGAGTGGTTATAATATGTCAATGGTAATGATACCAAAAACCAGTGAATCATAAAATCATAAATAAAGGAGGAATCTTCTTGGGGTTCAAAATAGCCGGTCGAAGCTTTACTGGCCGCTATAAAGTTGATGAGATAGATGAGATAGAGGAAGAACCAGGTTTATATGCAGTCCTATGTTACCGTAACAAGCGGCATTACCTGGTGGATGTTGGTGAATCGGAAAATATAAAAGAGGAATTAGAGGGCAAGAACGGCAAAAAAACTGAGTGGGATAAACACTGTTCAGGGAGATTACTTATCTCCGTTTATTATACACCCGATATGGAAGAATCGGATAGAAATAAACTGGAGAAGAAGATAAGAAATCGTCATAATCCGCCCTGTGGGAAAGGTTGGCCTATTTAATTCCTATTTTTATCAGGAATTATATCATCAATTTTACGCATAACATCTTCTACAGATATGTTGTCAATACATCTGTAGCCGGGATATTTACATTTTACTCCCATACATGGGGGACATTTCTTTTCCATGCGTAGAGAATAGCTGTTATCACCGTAAGGGCCAAATCTTTTCGGACTGCTGGGACCGAATAAACCAATTGTTTTCGTGCCACATGCAGAAGCAAGGTGCATTGGTCCACTGTCATTTCCTATAAATATATCTGATTTACTCAGGACAGCTATTAATTGACTCAAAGAAGTTTTACCGCATAGATTTATTGTATCACACCTTTCCAGGTGTGATACAATACCTTCCACAATTTTTTCCTCCTCTTTAACCCCTATAAAAACCAATCGGCTTCTGTATTTTTCATAAAGCCTGTGGGATAATTTTATATAGTTATCTATAGACCATCTCTTGAATATAATCGGTGATCCGGGATGAATAGTTATAATTGTTTTATATGTATCCTCATTTAATCCTAGTATTTTATCAGTAGACTTTATATCTTTTTCCGGAATGTCCAGATATATCTCCCTGTGGTTTACATTTAATCCCTTTCCAGCCAGCAAATCCAGATTAACTTCAGCTTCATGCTCAGGCCAAAGCTTATTTTTGCTTAATTTCCGGTTAATAATGTATTCAGCCCGATCCAGCCTGTAGCAACTAGCAGAAGCAAGGGCAAGTCCTATAGAAGCAAAACTTCCCCGTAAATCAATTAACAGATCGAAGTCTTTTTCCTTCATATCAAATATGAAATCAATAGCTTTTGACAGACCAAATCTTTTTGTATTTCCTGATCGATTAAAAAAACGTGCATTATAGCATATTACTTCATCTATATATGGTATATATTCTGCAATCTGTTTTGTAGAAGGACTTACGACCATTGTTATATGTGCTTCCGGGAAACTCTCTCTAAGACAGGCAAGGGCAGGTATGGATAGGATCACATCCCCCATATGATCCAGCTTTATAACGGCTATTTTGCTTATGTGCTCCTTTATCAATATTTTGCGAGAGAATATAAGGTTATTTACAACGGCGGATGCCAGCAAAGTGGTGAATTCTTCAAGCTTTCTCATAAATTGGCGGAAAAATAACCTTGACATAATCTTATGCCTTATGTATAATTATTTTTGCATTTCCATTGCCGGGGTGGTGGAATTGGTAGACACGCTAGCTTGAGGGGCTAGTGGAAAAATACTTCCGTGCGAGTTCAAGTCTCGCCTCCGGCACCATCTCAATCCCTACCAGCATTGATTTTACAACCTTTTTCAAGTGTTGTTTTTTTTGGTCTTCTCGTCACTTCTCTTCTCAATTTTTGACTGATTCCTGACTATTTTATCAGAATATGGTAATTTTTCAACCTGTTTTTTAACTTGATTCACCATCAGTTTTTTCTTCCTCTAGTAGAAAGCCGCATTATATAAGGGAAACCAGGGTGTTGTAACAAGGTTAGCCCAAGAAACTCTTATCCTGTCAGCAATCACATGTATAATCCTCATAGTAGGATAACATGAAGCTGAATATGGCAACTATTATGTAACAGGCGTAGGTTAGTTAGCTTATGGTCGTCATTGGCTGAACGTAGAATCAAATGATGTATGTGAAACTTACTATTCCGAATTTGTTCCGGTGTTATCCTTCTTTTACATACAGGGCATATTCCTTTCTGACGAAGAAAAAGTTTCTCCAAACATATTGAGTATATTGAATTTAATCCGTGTAATTCCCTCAATGGCGAGAATCTTTACTGCTGATGAACGTCTTGACAGTAAGTGGGTTATATGCCTGATTCTATATATATTGTTGTCTCTAACCGCTTTATCCAGTCTTCTCTGCATCTTAAATACGTAGTCCTGGCAACGTTTTAGGCTGTAGAAATCTACCCATTCATCTGAAGGTTGACATGGGTTATTCATGATATTGGACTTAGGGTTTCTCCAGTTTCACTCTAATGAACTTTATCACTGACTTAGGCCTGACCTTTACCCCGACATCCGTAAGACCTATCGGTCAGAGCATTTGTGAGACTCTAACCCGGATGCGCAGCCATTTTGGCCACAGGATGATTTTGATGTATTAACCTGCCTAAAATTTACGAGACTTGCAGTCATTAACCTTTCGGTTAATCATATCAGTGTAGCCGAACTTACCTTTTTTGAGTGGACTGCACCCCTAATAACGGACACTGAATTAAACCAGTGTTGTTGTTGATTTTGCCATCTGCTTCTCAAATTCCTGGGGAGACATATATCCCAGGGATGAATGGAGACGTTTCTGGTTATGCACGTCACCTATGAAATGAGATATACGTTCATAGGCTTCACGCCTGTTGTCATACTCATACAGATATACCTCTTCCACTTTCACCGTCTTAATGAAGCTCTCAGCAAAAGGGTTGTCCTGGGGACAGCCTTTACGACTCATGCTGATGCTTATCTCATGGGATTTCAGGTAATCCGTGTATTCTTCTGAAGCATACTGGACTCCCCGGTCCGAATGATGGATCAAGTCTGATAAACCCAGATGTTTACGGGATTCCACTGCTTTCTGCAATGCTATCAGAGCCAGACTCGGGTCCAGGCTGTCACCTATGTGCCAGCCCACACACTTCCGGCTGTATACGTCTACCACCGACGCAAGATAAATATACTCGTCAGGAAGACCAATGTAAGTTATATCAGAAGCCCACAGTTGATTAACT
>WJIO01000080.1 GCA_014730235.1 Candidatus Poribacteria bacterium | reverse complement strand
CTTTAAGTATCGCTCCTGTATTCATCTTTATTCCTCCATTTCAGCTTTTCAATTACTTAATTAGAACAACGATGAATAATACTGCAACAATCTTGCCGTTAATCCAAAATCTTTCATATTTTGGATTATATCATAGAGTTAATAAAAAACAAAGCTAAAGTTTTTATAGGTAAACTGCCGATAATATACTGAACGGCTTTGATGATAATAAAGACCGATCTTATATTTTACCTACGACTAGAATATGGAACAAAATACGGCTGCTCAAAAATCAGAAATCTGTCTGGAAGAAAGAAGTGATGAAAAATTGCGCAAAGAAAATCTCTGCAGAAATAGACGTTTATCTGCTGAAGATATAGATGCGCTGATAGATCTGGCAGAGGACGATAGAGTCCGTCGTTTGCTTCAAACTATCAAGGAAGAAAAAATTCGCACAAGCAGTAATAGCAACCTTAGCTTATGGCGAAAAAGCTTTCTTTCTATACCCATTTATAATAATTCAATCGCCATTATATTTATATTAACCATACTGTCTTTTAGCATCTCGTTTTTGCTTAAATACACCACAATTAATATTCCGGTTGACATTACTCAACCTGCTTTGGTGGTTATTTTTGCCTTCAGTGCCATTATGTTCCACAAATACGTATCTGATAAAGAGGAAATTGTGGGCATGGTAGATGAACTGGCAGGTTATTCCATCGAAAATGAAAGTATATTTGAAAATATTGGAAACGGCCTTATTGTAGTAGATGCAATGGGTAAAGTTACAAAAGTAAATCGAAAGGCTGAATCTATATTAGGAGCAAAGAACAGTGAATTGGTTAGCAAAGACTGCCTGACAGCTTTCAATAATCAGGAACTGGCGGAATTTCTGATACAAACCCTCAGAACCGGTAACCCAATAAACAATTATAGCATTGAATTAGAAAATAATGGAGGCGATCAATATTCTCTCCAGATAACTACATCTCTTTTGAGTAATAAAAAAGGGCACACCATTGGCGCGGTGGAAGTTATAAACGACATTACAGAAATTCGGAATCTTCAGGAAAAACTCAAACTTAATGAACATCTGGCTTCAATTGGTGAACTGTCTGCTAAATTAGGACATGAAATTGGAAATTCCCTGGGCGGAATAAAACTCTTTACCGACAACCTGCTGGAAGAATTACCTGTAAATGATAATCGCTATGGCTATGCAGAGGAAATACTTTCAGAGGTAGACCATCTGAAAGCCCTGGTCTCTAACCTTAAAGACTATTCCCGACCACTTAACCTGGAACTCAGAAAAACAGATATAAACGAAGTTGCTGAGACGGTAATTTCTATTTCCAGAGAACAGATACAAAAAAACATGATAAAAGTTGACAAGCATCTAGATTACGATCTGCCAAAAGTAAATATTGACCAGGATCAAATAAAATGCGCCCTGCTGAATATTGTTATAAATGCAATCCAGGCTATGCCTGAAGGCGGAAAGCTAAACATTTCAACCATACAACGTGGTAATAGTATGGAAATATCGGTAAATGACACAGGAATTGGAATTCCGGAAGAAAACCAGGGAAAAATATTTAACCCCTTTTTCACAACTAAAAAGGTGTTGGGTACAGGACTCGGTCTGTCTATAGCATACAAAACCATTAAATCTCACAGTGGTAATATAAGATTTAACAGCGAAGTAAATGTAGGAACAACCTTTACAATAGATTTACCTTTGGAAACAAGTATGGAACAGGAACGGCAGGAAATAGCAGTTTAAAATTCCAATACCGTTGATTAAACAAAATGGATTTAAACCAGGATAATAAATTATGAGCAAGATATTAATTGTTGATGACGAAGGTGTCCATAGAAGAGGTACGGCCTTAACCCTCAGTAAAATGGGACATAATATAATCGAAGCAAAGGATGAAACCGAAGCCGCAGCCATCATTAACAGCGAATCCCTAGACCTGGTGATCACGGATATGTTAATGCCTCCTAAAGATGGATTACCCGAAGATATGGAAAGTGGTCTAAGAATAATAAATATGGCAAAAACTTTAAATCCGTCAGCCGTTGTAGTTGTTATGACAGCTCATGGAAGTATAGAAAACGCCGTACAGGCTATGCGTGCAGGTGCTTTTGATTACCTGACAAAACCATTTTCTGCAAACGAACTCAAGGTTAAAGCAAAAAAAGCCCTAGAACAACAGCAGTTAATAAGTGAAAATCTCCGTCTGTCGGAAGAAAATAATTATTTAAAAAATAGCATTTACGACCCATCGGAGTCAGACAAAATCGTTGGTCAGAGCGAAAGCATGAAAAAGCTTATGGAAAATATTTATGTTGCCGCTCAGTCCCAGTCAACAGTATTAATCAGGGGTGAAAGCGGAACCGGGAAAGAACTGGTAGCTAAAGCTATACACTATAACAGCCCAAGAAGGGACAAAGTCCTTGTTCCCCTTAACTGCGCAGCTTTTCCGTCTGAACTTATAGAGGATGAACTTTTTGGTCATCGAAAAGGCGCATTCAGCGGTGCTACTGGAGACCGTAAAGGCGCTTTTGAGGAAGCCGATGGAGGAACTATATTTCTGGACGAAATTGGCGAGATGCCATTAAAAATGCAACCCAGGCTTTTAAGGGTGCTCGAGCAGAAAGAAGTTAAACGTATTGGCGATAATATAGCGGAAAAGGTTGATGTACGGGTTCTGGCAGCTACCAATAAAGACCTGGAGGATGCTGTAAGTAAAAACAAATTCAGAGGAGACCTTTTTGAAAGACTAAACGTTATATCAATTTTTGTACCACCTTTAAGAGAGAGAAAAGAGGATATACCCCTGCTGGTGGAGCATTTTATACAGAAATTTAATAAAGAAACATCAAAAAGAATTGAGGGAGTATCAAAAAACGCTATAAAAGCCCTTATGGAACGTAACTGGCCCAGAAATGTCAGGGAGCTTAAAAATGTTATAGAAAGAACAGTTATATTTAAAGAAGGTAAGATTATCCAGGAGAAAGACTTATGCTTTTCCGATCCAATTCCCCAGAATAATGAATCCGGCACAGCTATGACGGCATCCCTTCCGGTAGGAAGTTCCCTGGAAGATATGGAGAAAGTACTTATCGAAAAAACCCTCAACGCCAATGACTGGAACAAAACAAGAACGGCTGAACAACTGGGTATTAAGCATCCCAAAACTCTCCTGGATAAAATTAAAAAATACGATATAAAACAACCTGATTCCTGATAATATTATTCCATATCAATATTCGGCGGTTTATATTCAGCCTGCCGGGACGGGTGGTCAACATCAGAGATAACACTGTAAAGTTCAGGCCTCCGATCCGCCAGGTGATTTCCATCAGTAACCTCCAACAGGTCTATCTGGTGAACTAATACATCCGGTATATTGGATTGAAGTTTAGCATCAATAACACCCTTGGGATTTGTTATCAAAGCCACATTGGGATGGGTAAAGCATATATACATTTGATTTTCATAAGAACGGGTGCGCATCCACCATTCGTTGTCATAACCCCACATGCCATATGTAGGCATAAGGCATATTTCCGCACCTTTCAATCTCAGGGTTCGGATAGACTCAGGCCAGCGTCTATCAGCACAAATAACCATCCCCACACAGCCAAAATCCAACTGAAATATCGGCAGAGATTCTCCAGGAGCAAAGCAATGGTCATGGTTTTGTAAATGGGTTTTGTGATACTTACCTTTTATCTCACCATCTGATCCTATCAAAATAGCACAGTTATAAAAAAATCTACCCAGAATTTCACTGAAGCCAAAAACTATATTTGTTTTAGCTTTCCCGGCCATATCCTGAATTCGTTTTATATAATCACTTCTACCAACTTTCTGAGCAACTTCTGCAAATTTTTGTATACTCCAGTCCTTTTCTGTAACCGCATAGCCATCAAGGAAACATTCCGGGGTAATAAAAACATCAACATCATATCCATGCCTTTTAAACTGATCCTCAAAAACCCTAAAATTATAATCGATATCCCATTTTTCAGGCATAGCCTTTAACATACCTATTTTTATATTTCTGCCTTTCTCTGACAAGTTTTACTCCTTTCAAGTGGTTTTCAATAAATCTTTTCAACTTTCTCCTAATGAGCAAAGCCCATTATTTCCCCCCTTGTAAAGGGCCGAAGGGGATTTTTAATCCGGCTGAAAATTGATAATCATTTCTGATTATACGCACAACTCATCCTGTGTCAAGCAGTACTTTTATGAATAAAAAAATTAATAAAACCCCAAATATTACAAAAACAATTAATAAAAGGCCTTGACAAAGTATTTATTCATGATACAATTAATTCATGAACAAAGTAATGAATATTTAAAAAAAGGAGAAAATAATGCAGGAACAATCTTTTGTTGAACCAATATCCAATTACGATATCAACTCCTATCGATTTCAGGACTTAGACCTCAAAATGGCCGTAGACGGACTAAAACCAAGGGACAAAAAAATTCTAGTCCTACATCTCATGGGTCATAAACAAAGGGAAATAGCAGCAGTCTGCGATGTTTCCAGGTCTATGATATCCAAAAGAATTAACTCTATTATAAAAATCCTAAGAAACAGGCTTGATCAAAATTAAGCAAATTTAACAGATGTCTTAACTATACTTTCACACCTTTTTATATATCAAAACGGTAAATACAGATTTCATAAGGGTTTTCGGCTTGTAGGAACACGGCACGTCGTGTCCCTACAATTGCATAAATACTATGTATTTTAAAAAGTGTGAAAGTATAGGTCTTAAGAATTTTAGATTATTCCCCGGCTCAGAATGGTATTACCATTCTGAGCCGGGGAATAATCTCATCAGAAAAGAAAGGAAAACGTAATGAAGAAAGGATCACCGCGCCAAGAATCATTAATTAAAAAAATAATGAATACAATGGACTTCGACAAAGGTATACAGGCCATAGCCCGAAAACTTAGCTTTGGAGATCCATTTACTGCAGAAGAATTAAGGAATGAAATGCACATAGCATTATTGAACATGGAACCAGGAAGGGAAGACGCATATTACTACCGGGCTGCAAAGAATAAAGCTATAGACTATCTGAAATCAAAAGCGGTAAATTATTCATACTGTAATCTTGTAAAACACATTTCCTACGAGTCTATGGAAAGCTCAGGATTCCAACTCGATACCGAAGGTAATATATATGAACCAAAAAATCACTCTCCACTGGATATTGGTGAGATTGACAATGATGATTAAAGAGATTTCCTAGCCACTAATGCGAAAAAAGGAGTGAATATCTTAATGCCATCGAATTCATGATTACCAAGCATAACCCTTGATAATAGAGTTGAAATCCTTATCTTTATACTTTTACCAGGGATTTTCAGCAGCTTAAAAAACCGGCCGGTTGAAATTTGTGAAGGCGATTGGGTATTTATTTTTGTTGAAAGTTCTGATGAAATTCTCCTTCTGTATTTTATAGATTGTATAGCATCTTTTAATCTCAGGGGATAAATATTTAAAAGGGAAATATCAGAAAAATCACCCACAGCCATAACAAATTGACTCAAGCTTCTAGGAGTAAATCCCATCATATGAGTATAATCGCAATACATCAAATAAAGACCATAGGTTATATTTGCGCAGTTTATAGTCTCTAATACCAGGTGTCCACCGGGAGATAAAACGTTACAGCATATCTTTAAAAATTCCAGAAACCTATCTCTGGATAAATGCTCTATGAACTGACCTGCGTATATAAAATCAAATCTTGCTTTAGCCTGTTTTACATATTCCACAGCATCCCAATGCACCACCCGAACATGGGATTTAAAGAAGCCTTTCAAAGCCTCAACGCTGGAGTCTGAAATCTCACAGACAGTTATATTCTTAAAACCTTTAAAAAGCAAATATTGTGTAAAGGAAGCCCCGCCAGGACCTACCTCAAGAATCCTGCTATCTTCTGGTATTAAGCCCAATATTCTGCCGTAGTTCTTATCATAATATCTTATACCCAAAGCAGTAATAGGGAAAATATTTACGCCAGTTATGTCTCCATAGGTTTTCAGCAGGTTTTTATTTGTCATATACCAAGCCAGTAATTTACCTTCACCAGGAATATATTTGAACCCTCATCGGTAAAAGTGCTTATTAGTCTATCAAAAGGTCGCAGTTCCAGATCCTCTTCAGTTACATTTTCCGACGATTCGCTCCGGGATTGCGACCAGACCACAAATAGCGTACTTCCAGGTTTGAATTCCCATCTTAAAACAACATTGCTTCTCAGGGAGCGGCTGTGGAAATCCCTGTTTTCATTCAATTCATAAGGAATAAACTCATAGCTTTCTGGCTTCGATAATTCCTTGAAGTTTTCGTAATCGCCGATAGCAACAAAGGGCTGCAGGTAAAGGTCAAGGCTTAATTTGGGGGTAAAGCTGATGCTGGCTCTGGTGGTAAAATCAAGGGTTTTGCTGTCCAATTCACCATACACATAGTGAGTTACAGTCTCACCATCAACTACTTTTTCTATAGCCTCAACCCACTGGGCATTTGAAACCCTGTGAGTGTAGGAAGGTCTTAAACGAATTTGAATATTGGATGTGAGTTTAATTTCCATACCAACGCGTATTCTGTTGCGATATCCAAGACCGTTGTCCATACGCCAGAAAGATGGATTTACATCAAAACTTATTACCTTTTTTTCATCAGTACCTAACCAGAACCCAAAGGAATAGTTGGCCGGACGTTTTATCAGTGTACCTCCCCGGATTACCTCGCCGTCATCCATAGAGGCAAAATCCCTGCCCATCCATGCATCAATTCCCCAGTAGTTCTTAAATTGTGCATGACTCCAGACTTCCATTCCATTTGCTATTCTATCCCCGTTGTAATTCCAGTTTAAAAATCCAAAAGTACCCATAAATCCACGTCTAAAAGGCCCAAAGGGTTCTTCTTTTCTTGTTCTTATATTCCCCCAACATCGTATAATATCGCTTCGTCGGATAAAGCCTATATCATCGGCCTCAAATTTCGGTGAGATTACCGCAAAGCCCATTTCACCGTTCAGCCATCCTGATCGTTTATCAAATTCAAAATGACTTAGATATCCTGTCTTGCGATCGTTTTCTTCACCAGAACGATTTGTGGCCAGAACTCCGCTAAATTGGTAGCTGTTATCTTTGAATCTCAAGTCCCAATCACCAGAGCCCAAATAGCCCGACTCAGCGTCTTTCCGGTGAACAGCCGTAGCCAATAGACCTACCTTTGATTCGCCGCCCGGAATATCCTGAGTTACCCGCCCTACAAGGTAATTGGTCATAGGTTCCACCAGGTATTCACTTTCAACAGTTTCGCCATCTATTTCCTGTTTTATAGTTACATACTCCTCCGATGTAACAGCTTCCATTACACCAAAGCTGGTCTTGCTGTTGGTTTTTCCGGTGATCTTTGCTGCCCCCAGTATAGTAGTTGATTCAGGCCGTTCTATCTCCTCTGAACCTTCTGGTATTTCAAACTTATCAGGACGCTTGCCAATTCTGCGGGAATAAAAGAAATCATAATCGCCGTTGCTGAATATAGAAGCGCCTTCAACAAAAAACGGGCGTCGTTCCTCAAAAAAGCTTTCAAAGGCAGAAAGGTTAAGCTCTGCCGGGTCAGCCTCCACCTGCCCAAAATCCGGGTTAATAGTAGCATTCAGAGATATTCCCGAAGTAATTCCATATCGAACATCAGTACCCAGAGAGCCGCTGTAATCATTTTCATCAGCCCTTATTGTCTTACCCATGGCATAGGGGATAAATTCTAAATGTGAAGGAGGGTGAATACCTTTAATACCTTCGAGATGACCGAAATGGGATTCCCAGCCCCTTTCACCTTTGGGTATTAAAGGCCATTGATCCCTCTCGTTTTTACGACAAATTCTCCGCTCGATACACATTCCCCAGACATATTCCTCTTTTGGGCTAAAGCGCAGGACATGATAAGGTATTTTAATTTCCGCAGTCCATCCTTTGTCGTGGAGCCGGGTTTCAGCTTCCCAGACTCCATCCCAGGTCTCTCCCCATTCATGTCCACCCAGAGTTCCATCGGATATTGATCCGGAAGAATGGATAGTAAACCAGTATCCCGTCTGGTGATCGTGATGAGGATCCAGGTTAATGGAAATTGAATCGTCCTCAACCCATCCATCGCGCCTGGTAAGTCGGCATACCATTTTATCTGGTTCACTGTCAAAACAATTTATACCGAAGTAAATGGCATTATCGTCATATAATATCTGGAAAGTTGTCCTCTCAGTAGGCGGATTTCCTTCAACGGGATCCCGTTGAAGGAAATCATCAAACACCTGAGCTTCTTCCCATGTTGCATCATCCAGAACACCATCAATAACCGGTGGTGTAGCATTAACCCTTGCCGCTGTTGCTTTTTTCACACTGGAATAAGAATCTGGATTATGAGCTGAAATATTATTTGACATCAATATAATGGTCAATATACAAAAAACAAAAATATTATGCTTACAGACCAAAATCAACTCCTTTACTAAAGTCACTTATCTTTTATTCACCTTCCCGAATCAAACCCAGGAGCAGATGCTCAGTATCTAGTCGGTTATGTTTAATTTTGATGGCTTCATCATTTGCGTAATTAATTACCATACGCACTCTTTCTGTAAATCTTGCCGGGAACATAATATCCACCTCCACTGTTTTGTATGTATTCACATTCGCCTTATGTTATTTAACATAAGGCGAATGTAAAACATTTAATTGTAACTACCCAATTTCTTGGCCAGTTCCACTATCTGAGTAAAATCCTGAAAACTAACGCTATCAGGTATAGAGTGGTCCGAAGAGAATATATAACCTCCGCATTCCTTCATTACCGGCAAAACTTTTTCTATTTCAGCCTTAATTTCATCGGGCTTATCCCATAATACCGCGTTGATACCACCCTTGAATACCAGCTTGTCACCGTATTCCTTCTTAAGCTGGACTGGGTTCATACCAGCTTTTACCTCCAGGGGATTCAGAGCGTCAAGACCAATTTCCACCAGTTCCGGCACAAAGGCGTTAATATTTCCGCAGGAATGAAGATGGGCTTTTATACCTTTCTCATGGGCCCAGTCAATGGCTCTTTTGTGATACGGTTTAAGCACTTCTCTGTATACTTTAACCGAAAAGAACTGAGTGCCTTTATATCCCATATCATCACACCAGTGGATGCAGTCAAAATGATAACCTTCATCCCATACCATATCCAGGAGAGCCAAATTTACTTCCAGCAGATATGAAAACAAATCCCTGCACCAATCGGGGTCTTCCAGCATGGCCATAAGCAAGCGTTCCATACCCGTAACATTGGCATGGGTAATATCATAACCAAAAGTAAGACCAGCCTGAATCCAGTATCCCCTCTCCCTCCAGGTCTTGTAGTTTTTCTTCAGGTGCTCCCAGTTTACCCTATCCCTGGTTGGTTGAATACGCTTTTTGGCCTCCTCCCAGCTATCCCGATCTACAATTTTGTAGCTGACATGCTCCGGTGTAGAAGTAGCATGTTTCCAGCTTCGCTTTACAGCACCCCATTGAGTCGTATACATCCTGTATTCATCCGTCTCCTCAATGGTTTTGGTTTCGTAGCGGGGAGAGTTATTTACACCGATACCCGCAATATGATCCAGGTCAAAATATTCCACAAAGCCCACATTCTCCGGCATACCTTCCCGTCGCCAACGTTGAAGGGTAGTTCCCCAAGGTCCGTCGGTTATAGGCACGCGGTCGGCTTCTTTATGCTCAAACATGCGTTTAAATCTCTCGTGACTTGTCATCTGTGCCATTATTTATCTCCATATTTTATATGGGCAAAGCCCATTTTCCCCTTAATAAGGGGGCGAGGGGTATTTTTAGTGCGTTTTAAAACTTCAAAATCCCTATTGAAAATTACTAAAAACTAAATCTCATAAACAAGCTCAACTCGACTATTACTCTTTGCCGATTCCACCAGCGCATCATGAACAGCCATTGACCTGTAACTGCTGGCAATATCGCTCTGAACAGGGCTTCTGTCACCTGTGACCACTGCCTTAATGAAAGCCTGTAATTCCGGTAAAAATCCCGATTCCATCAGACCGTTCTGTCCTGCTGTTGTGAAATTTAGTTGATGTAAAATGTGATATACTCCATCATGGGCAAAGGTCAGGGAATGACCATCCCGGGCAAATAATACAGCGTCTTTTCCGCCGTAAACTGTAACCTGTTCATCTGGATATGTAAAACTTCCATGTGCTGAAAAAGCCAGAGAGCCTATAGCGCCAGAGTCAAACTCCATCTGTATAGACCATGTATTGGCTTCAGGCGACAAAGCTCTCACAGCTACCACATTTCCCATAAGCCAGGGGGCCAGATCAAGCAGGTGTATGCAAAAATCCAGTATAAATGTATTTCTCGGTGTAGTGTTAGCATAAAGACTGCACGATCTCTGCATAGCCAGCATTGTCGGTGTGCCAAAACGCTCTGTATTCATCTGCTGTTTCATTTTTACATAGAGGGGTGTATACCTTTTCTTAAAAGCAGTCATACAGAGTAGACCGGTTTCTTGCGCCACCTTAGCAACTTCAAGAGCATCATTTGCATCAACAGCCGGAGGTTTTTCCGTATATACAGGAAAGCCGGCTTTAAGCACCTTTGGGGCCAGTTCCGCATGTTGGCTAGGACCTATACACACTATAACAGCATCCAGCATATCCTCTGTATCAAGCATCTTATCCAGATCAGTGAATACATGCTCCGCGCCAAATTTCTCAGCATTTCGATGGGCTTTGACCTCATCAAGATCACAAACAGCCACCAGTTTAGCAGATGGTATGTATTTTAGCGATGGATAAATCTTACTACTTGAAAGTCCTCCTGCGCCTACTATTCCTAATCTTACTTTATCTTCTGCCATTTTTATCAACCTTTCCTGATTTCAAAAGGCGATGATTTTTGCCCTATACGTCTGATGTAGTTTACCAATGCTTCGCCCATGCCGTCAAACTTTACTTCTATCCTGTCATTGTTCTGAAATTTGTCCCTGCTTTCGTATGAAAGCTTCATAGTACCAAAGAAATGTATATGCACGTCCCCGGGAACGCGAAACTGAGGATACTTGAAGTGATGATCTTCCAGATTTGTCAGGGAATGACTCATATTATCTTCACCGGTAAGTAATTCCCCGGAGTCGTATATAACCTCTTCACCCCTGTATATACGGCAAAACCCTCTTACGTCCTTAAATAACTGGTTAGTTAAAAGCTCAGGTCCTACAGAACATGTTCGCAGTTTGGACGGGGCAAGCCAAAGGTAGTTTACCCGTTCCACAGCATGATCCGACCATTCGTTTGCAACAGCAAAACCCAACCTGTAAGGCATTCTGTCTTTACCTATAATATAGCATCCCACGATCTCCGGTTCCTCCCCGCCGTCATCAGTAAACGACGGTATATCCAGGTAGTCGTTATGTCCTCTAAGTATATGACCGTTACCCTTATAAAACCATTCAGGCGAAACACCTCTCGCACCCGGTTCAGGCTTCCCGCCCTCCAAGCCCATTTCAAACATTTTCTGGGAATCCGTCTTTTCCTTTTGCGCTTCTTTGTGCATGCTATTTCTCTGGGCCATGCTTCCCAGGTGGGTCAAGCCTGTGCCGGTTATAATACAATGAGCCGGGTCCCGATGATCTAAAGTAGGTAAAATCCAGCCGTTATAATCGCCAGGATGATGTTTTAAAAGATCACTGTAGACGAATGTTTGAGTATCCCTGTAGTTAAATTGGGCTATATATTCATCAATAGTGCATTTATTTTCCCTTGCATGGAAAAAAAGGTCATATATGTAACGCCAATCCGGATCTATGGCAGTAAGATCAAAAACTCTATCATCTTCAACAACACCGATACGTCTTCCATTTCCCGGAATAAAAAACTGTATTAATCGCATATTCGTTATCCTTTTGAATAAGAAGAAATCAATGCTTCTTCCGGGTTTAGTGTGGTAAAGATAAGAAACTTCTTTACGCTGTCATTTTTATGCTGTCATTCCTGCGAAATCAGGAATCCAGTAGATCCACATAAAGGCTGGATTCCTGATTTCGCAGGAATGACAAGCTGAGAGCATTTTCAATTATTACCACACGAAACCCGGAAGAAGCAAATTAATTTACTTTTCACTATGAGCATAATGAAGTATACCATTATAAATTCAAAAATCCAATTTCTCCAGATTCCTAATCCCTCTTTTCATCAACATGACAGCAACCACAGCCCAAATAATCAGCGGCACAGACAGCGCCCACCAACCCAGGTTAAACGCAGCAACGAGGCTTCCACCAAAAGCAACGATCAAAAGATATAAAAAAACAATTCCCGGCAAAGCTGCGGCTCTCATGGGATTGGTAAAGTCGAATTTTGGAAACAAAGCAGCCATAGAAACCCCAAAAGCCGCAGTATATATTGAAGCGGCTACTGAAAGAGCCAGATTCAAACCCAGTTGTAATAATGTCAATCCCTTCATAAAATATAATACAAAGGAAAAAGTTATAGTCAAAACCAAATTAAACACGCAGCCCATAACCAGCTTCGCCCTCACTAAAGCCGACATATCCAGAGGCATTGATTTAAGGAGCAAAAAAGTCTTGCCCTCTCTCCCAACGCTTGATAGTGAATAAGAAAGAGTAGTCAAAAAGGATATTAGGATTATATATGTTATCTGGGTGCTTCTATCTCCTGATCCCCACATAAGGAATAAAAAGAAAAGCACCAGGGGTATTGTTAAACCAATCCATATATGAGGTTCTCTGGATATTATCTTCAACTCTTTCTTCATCATGGTTTTGGTTTTGCTGGAAGATGTTTTTTCATTGAGTTTCTGCTTTATTGATTGGGATCGAAGGTGTGATTTCTTACTCCGTTTTACCTCCAGACTCCTTAGCCATATACTTCTAAAGCGCAGGGAAAAAAGCCAGAAAGCCAAAATTGGCAGTAAAATAGTCAACAAAACGAATCCTGAAAATTTTAAAAGACCAAAACCTGATAATCCTGAAGGAGAAACAGCTTTTACAAGCCAACCAGAGGGAAAAAACATGGTATATTTTGCCAGACCCGATGCAGTATTATAAGTTCCCGTTTCAATAGATAGGCTTATGGAATCAGACCGCTGGGAATAGCCCATAAATACAACCAGGAAGACCATGGCAGAGATCACAGCCAGCATGCGCATTATTGCACCAGAATGTTTGGAAGTTACCAATTTACCCAGCAGTAATGCTATTAAAACCGACAGGGAAGCCAGCTGAAAAATAATCCCGATCCAGCCCAATAAGAATCCTGAAACCACCAATGGAGATTGTATTTTACCCAGTATTGACATAAATGCTATACAAACAGGAAAGGGAAGTATCATGCCTTTCAGCGTATCAGAAAGGGCTTCGTAAAATTTGACAGAAAACAGGGATTTATCCTCTAAAGGCATGAACATCAGCAGGGAAAGATCTTTGGCTTCCAGAATCCTGTATAGGGTTATAGCCGTAGTGCTTACCATAACAAAGAAGAAAATTAAAGACAGGTTTACACTGGCAAAACTGCTCAAGGCCTCCCATCCCCGATTTTCATACAGCTTGCCATATATCTGCCCCATTGATCTTATCACCATAACATAATAAGGGGCAAGAAAAGACAGAGATACTACCCATCCAAACTTTTTACGGCGTGGACTTCGGGTAAGGGTATTATATATTTGTCTTAATCTGTATTTAAGAATCGTCTGTGACATTATCTAAAAAAAGGCTTATTTGCTCCTGCTGCGTTCCACCGGTTAAATTAAGGAATATATCCTCCAGACTGCTTGTTTCGATATCTTCCCCCCGCAGTTCGCTGACAGTACCAACTGCTATAAGGCTTCCGTTGTTTATAATTCCAACCCGGTCACACATCTTTTCAGCGACTTCCAGAATATGCGTGGTCATAAAAACCGTAGTGCCGCGACTGCGGATGCTTTGAAGCAGATCTTTCATTATCCGGGCACTTTTAGGATCTAATCCACCTGTAGGTTCGTCCAGGAAAACAACCTTAGGATCGTGTATCAAAGCCGCCCCGATAGCGATCTTCTTGCGCATGCCCAGGGAATAACCCTCTATCATCTCATCCCTGGAATTAATAAGTTCAAAAAGCTCCATGAACCTGCCGATTTTATCCCTCTTTTTGTCTACACCATGAACATCAGCCACAAATTCCAGGAATTCCCTTCCAGTTAGTTTGTCGTATAAAAATGGATTTTCCGGTAAATATCCCATTATCCGCTTAACCCCCAGAGGATTTTCAACTATATCCATTCCGGCCACCGCCGCCTTACCCGATGTTGGATGCAGAAGTCCGGTAAGCATCTTTATTGTGGTAGTCTTTCCAGCTCCATTAGGCCCCAGAAAAACAAAAAGCTCTCCGGGTTCCACATGCAGGTTCAGCTTATCAACAGCTATCAGATCACCATAATTCTTTGTTAATTCTGTCGTTGTAATCATAATTACATTTCCAATTCAATATCAATAGGACAATGATTCAAGCCCCATCACCTTTGGATATATAAAAGAGGATTTTAACTTATCATTAAGGTTCTCACTTACTCAGTATAATCTTAATATCCAGAATATTATCTTCATATCCAAAGGTAGCACCCAGATATTCCCATGCTTCCAGTATAAATACATTCTCCTGGATCATGGTAGCCAGGTGCGCTGACGACTCATCCCCGGAAATCCTTGCTTGCCATGCAAACAATCGGGCTCCCTGTTCTGTCATAGCAGCCAAGGATGCAATATCAACAAAGGCACTGCCAGCATCTGACGATAAAGCAACAGGTTCAAAAGTCTCTTTATAATAAATGCTTTCTTCCAATGGTGTATCCATACCTTTTGATAGTTCTATAGCCTTTTTCAAAGATGCCCTATCAATAGACATAACAAGAATATTATCCTCCACCACAGTATATCCCACGTCTATTGACATACCCATCACCACAGGTATTCTTGTATAATAATATCTATTATCTTCATGGGTTACCTCTGCAAATTCCAGCTTTTTGCCTCTGATATAGGTATTTCTTCTTATATCTTCCAGAGTGTTTTCAAATCCACCTTTGAGCTTGAGGTAAATAAGAACCGGGGGAAAAATCTGAAACTGCTGAAAATCAGGGCTAAGAACAGCAAACCCTACACCGTTTTCCATTACAGGATTTAATCTGTCTTTTATGGATTCTGTTCCAGAACCGACTACTAAATTTATAACATCAAATACAGGATGCGGTTTCAGTATGCCGATCTTTGCAGACAAAAGGCTCTTATCAGGCGTTGATATAGCTTTTATATCCGTTGCTTCAGCATCATCAACTATCATATTCTTCAATACATTACCCGCTTCCATCCTGATATTTACCCTTAGTCCTTCTGGTGTTTGATTTGCCCATGACAACCAGGATCTTGCATAATCCATAGAAGGGGCAAGCTGGCTTATGTTTGGATCATTCATATACATGGAAATCCTTGAATCAGTCATTTCTTTGGCCAGATTCTTAAAATCCGGGTTTTCAGTCAATCCCTTTTTCCTGTCTATATGTAAATCTATTGCCTCTTTCAGTAGAGATTGACTGCTACTCAGCAGACCAATCCGATCTATAAAAGCATAAGTAAAATTCAGCCTGCCAACAGGTATTGTCATCAGATCAAGACCTCTATACTCACCCGGCTTAAAATCATAATATTCCATCAGGTCTTTTTTGGTACTTCCTGTTGTTATATTAAATCGTTCCAGCAATCCCACCGCGCTGACCAGAAGGAACTCATCTCCGTAATCTTTCTTATACACAGCCAACAATGCATCCTTGCCCACAAGTTTTATGACATCCTCTAGCTTCAGGGGATCATCACTAACCTGGGATTTCCAGTAATTATCAAACAATATCTTCTGTTCCATTAGCTGTTTTCCAAAACCGGTGTCTTTTGCATTCTCCCATATTGAAGACCTGTCAACTCTCTGGACAAATTCTGAATTCTGCACCTGCCAAATAGTATCTTCCAGCCCTGTTGCCGCTATATATACCGTTGGTTGTCCCGGCACAAAATTAATGACTTCATGTCTGGGCCATACCAGGTAATGCATTACACCCCAGGTCACCAAAAAAGCCAGAACCAAAATAAGTAATATTATCAATACAATTTTAACTATCTTCATCCTGATGCCCTCTTATGACTATGGTAAATTCACCTCTGGGTTTTTCCCGGGTAAATTTTTCTATGGCCTGACTCACCGTTCCCCTGTATATTTCCTCATACATCTTGGTTATCTCTCTGGCAATAACCAGTTCCCTGTCGCCAAATGCTTCCAGCACATCGGCAAGAAATTTAAGAATCCTGTAAGGAGATTCATAAAATATAAGGGTTCTCTCCTCACCGGCTATCTCCCTGAGCCGCCTTAAACGCCGCGAACTTTTTGTTGACAGAAAACCTTCAAAGGTAAAGTTATGAATAGGAAAACCCGAAACAGTAACAGCCGCCAGCAAAGCCGAAGGACCGGGTATAGGAACCAAGTTTATCTGATCGTCTATGCATTTTCTTATAACACGATAACCAGGATCGGATATGGCCGGCGTGCCGGCGTTGGATATTAAGGCAACATCCTCACCATTATTTATTTTTTCTACCAGCATTTCGCTTCTGCGGATTTCATTATGCTCAAAATAGCTGATCATAGGGGTGTGAATATCATAATGATTCAGGAGTTTTTTCGCATGGCGGGTGTCCTCAGCAGCTATAAGGTCAACTTCCTTCAGTATCCGCAAAGCTCGTAGGGTAATATCTTCCAGATTGCCAATAGGTGCGCTGACTATATAAAGCTTTCCCCTCATTATCTATCTCTCATTCCATCCTACACTTGTCATTATAAGCGGAGTGAAGAATCTCATATCCCCCCTTTCCAAAGGAGGATTAGGGGAAATATCAACGACTTAAGGGGATTTTGATTAATAAATTTTTTCTCAAAACTCCCTTAAGTCAGCACCATTATCAAACTCTCTCCAATTCCATTTCATCCATCAGGCTGAAATTAACTTTAGGAACAGGAGTCGGACAGCGCTTATGGTGTGAACTCATCATCTTTTTTGTAACTTCCTGGATAAATTCCTTTTCAAATCCCATTTTTTCAAGTTCCTGGACATTACACTTCTTCTCCACCATCAAATAAAGAATTTTATCCACCTTTTCATAAGTAAAACCCAACTCCGATTCGTCGGATTGTCCCGGCCAGAGATCAGCCGTTGGAGCTTTTTCAATAATTCGGTCTGGAACACCCAGGTATCTGGCAACATGCCGCAGTTGAGTCTTATACAGATCCCCGATAGGGTCAATAGCACAGGCCATATCACCGTGCAAAGTGCAGTAACCCAGCAAAAGTTCCGTCTTATTGCCAGAGCCTATAACCAGACCGGACAAAGCAGCCGACTGATCATAGAGAATACACATTCTCTCCCGAGCCATACGATTACCTCGCCGCAAACGACTTGCATCAGGAAACATCTTAAAGTATGAGTCCACCATATCGGTAATTTCTACAGTTATATAATTTATACCAAGCTCATCAGCGACTAATTTTGCGTCATTTGCGCTCTCCGGACTGCTGGATCGATAGGGCATATTTATGCCATAAACATTTCCCGCCCCTAGAGCCTTTTGAGCCAGATAAGCCGTAGTGCTGGAATCAATCCCACCGGAAAGACCAAGCACGGCATTTTCAAATCCCGCCTGACTGAATCGATCCTGTATAAAACCAATCATTATATCCGCCGTTTTTTCTGTATCAATATTCAAAAGCTCCATTTATACCTCCGGAATTACTTATAAAATAATCAAAACTGTCTAGAATAATAGGCTATGATACATTTAATTGTCAAGCAGTTTATAAATTGTAATAATTATATACCTCAATCCAGAAGTATCCTGTATCCTGTGCTGCTTCCTGTGACCATGCCAATAATCGCCCATATCCCGGCAGCCGTCATTTCCCCTAGAACCATACCAAGAAATACCGGACGGGCAGACCTGTAAGCCCTTAATCCACCATATTTAACAAGGCTGTATTTCAAAAGCCATCCCAGGAAAATCGAAAACCAGAGCTTAAAAGTTCCCCAACCGCTGAAAAGCGTATAACCGATGGGATGAATGGGCCACCAGACAAATAGCCTTCTAACCCACATCAGCAGCAGCATAAACACGCCGCCAAACATCATAAAACCTGTGTTAGTCCAGTCTATACCGCTATCTGATCCCGTAAGCACAGAGGTCAGCCACCACATATCCCCGGCCCCGCCTGTATACGGCGCTCGATAATGATAGCTCACCCACAATGTCGAAATATACGACACTATCAAACCTATGGCCATAGCCGCCATCATACCAAACAGCATATGACGTCTTTTAAGCCTGACCTCATCCGATGCCTTAAGCCCGTTCATCACATAAGGCATCATAATCTCTCGCAAATCCCTGGTCAACGCCGCCGGGTGCATAAACAGCGATGTCATGGTAGATGGATCAATGCTGGATTGCCCCATAGTAGTAAACAAAATATAATGGGCTGAATAGGAGGGATTTACAAAGGGAATCCCACCGTGTATAACCTGCCATGTCAAAGCAATATAAATAACCAAAAGGACAAATACAAAGATAAACGCAAAACCCAATGACATACCCATAAGATGATTAAGATACGCCAGCAGGGGTATTCCACCTATCAAACCCAGCATGGTAACCCCCGGCGGTAGAGCTTCCGGTATACCTTCGGATTTTTTGCCACCAAAAACGCTCCTGAGCATATCCCATATATGATGTCTGGTCTTCCAGATAGTATAAAGAACAAAGGCCGTACATGCCCCGATCTCCTGGGATGCGCTGAAAGAATAGGCATTCCACTGCACCCCCGGCCCTTTTGTAATACGAAAACCCATCAAAGAACCCATAAGGCACTGGAATTTAAAGAACAAAAAGAAAAACCAGAGGCTGAAGGAAACCTCCAGAGTCAACAAATAGCTGAACCCGATCATAGACCACAAAAAAACGATCTGAAAAGGTCTGAGGGCTTCCCAGGGTCTGCCTATAAGGTGCGGATCAAGCCAGAATCTTACCGGAAAATGCGGTATTGCCGGAAAGAAAGCATGCAGACCGTTAACAGCGTGCATAAAAAACGGCAGGGCAAAACCTATCCATAAAGCCCTGTTTTTGAAAAATGGGCTGATAACGCTTCGTTTATCCTCCGACATCTCCACAGGCAGCTTAACAAGAGGAAATGTGCATTTTTCTATGTCCACCCACTGTTTTCTCAATAGAGAAGCCAGACAGCTTACAACAAAATAAAGTGTAAAGACATATATTGTCCAGGCAAACAGAGGTATAAGCCAGGGTTTCCAGGGGATAGGCTCTCCGGGAGAGATACCTTCGTAAAAAAGCTTAATGGCCTTATCATCCTGCACCACCCGCCATTCCGGTATATGCTGATGAAACAATGCCTGCCAGTCATTTTCCGGCGTCGCAAAATACTTGTAGGCCACCAGGGGACGAAGGGCATGGCGCATCATCCCAGTAGAAGGAATACCCGAAGCCGCCGCCATTATGCACCAGATAGCCACAAGCTCCCGCTGGGATAATGCTATCTTTGGATTTATCCTTTTCAAAACGGCATTCACAAACAAAACCAGGATAGTAAGAACAAAGAAAGGCCCCACAGGAAAATGCCCTCCCGCAAGAAACACGTTCCTTATCACGTAATCGTTATAAGGCGCGATAAGACATTCCAGAGCAGCCAGACAAATACCAAGAGTCAAAGCTCGAAACGATATTCCAGCATAAGTTTTATTATTTTCCAACGAAAAACCTCAATTTTTATCATACCGACCATAAGTTAAAGCCAGATTATAGGTGGTATTCAAATTTTCATAGGATATAAGATAGCTTATGGCCTGGGCCTTAAACATAAATCCACCACCCGGAGCCAGTATGTCAATAACCCGCTTAACATGATCTTCCACTTTATCCACAGTTTCAAAAGGCAAAACCCTTTCAATATCAATACCACCTTCAAAACACAACTGATGACCATATTTCTCTTTTAACACAGCCGGGTTCATATTATCCAGCGGAAGGATAGGATTTAATATATCAACGCCGCAGTCTATAAGGTCAGGAACAAGGTCCATTATCTGGCCGTGAGAGTGAAGGTAAAACTTTATATGGGGAAATTTGCTTTTTACCTTACCGATAAACTCTTTGAAATAAGGTTTAATATGCTCTTTAAAATCCTCCGGTGACATCAAAGGCGCAGTTGAAGTGCCAAAATCATCACCAGTCGAAACTATATCCGTATAATCTCCAACCACATCAAGGGTTCTCAGGGCAATACTTGAGTTGATATGATATATATGATCTGCAATTGCCTTATGAAGTTCAGGATTTGTCTTCATATCGAGTAACCATTGGTTAAAACCTCTTAACCACTGATACCTGTGGAAAAGCATCCCGATACCCACAACTGTAGCATATTCTCCCTTCTCCCGAAGTTCTTTGGCTTTGTTTAGAGCGCGCTCTTTGTCAACTTCATCTTTACAGGGATCAGGCCAGTCAAAGGCATCCACGTCATCAATTGTTTTAACATCAGCAAGAGGGCTGTATACGCAGTATGGGCTTCCCACACCTTTATATTTGAATTTACATCCATAGCCATCCTCAACCATATCATCTGGTAAATCACGCCTTACATCCGGGCTTTTTATAAAACCAACACCGGCAAAGCGGTCAAATTCAAAGGTGTCAAGAAAATCTCTTACCCTGTCGTCCAAAGGCTCATAGGTGGGAATCATATTGGGCCTGAATACAGGAAGTCTATCAGGCTCTTTATGGTTAATGGCAAGAAGAACACGCTCTCTGGAATTCATAAGCACCTCCTGCAAGTTAAATTATTCGGTTCTTTTGACTTGAGATTGTGGAAATGTAAAATCATTGTCTAATTAGTACCCACTGATTTTTTATAAATAATGAATCTTTTGTAGCAAAAATAAACATAAATTTGGTTCTTCCGGGTTTAGTGTGGTAATGAAGAAAGATAACAAATTATAAAGGAAAAACCTACTTTTCCTGTCATTCCTGCGAAAGCAGGAATCCAGTCAAATTATTACCCGGAAAAACCAATTATTTTATAAAAATCCAAATCCACCATTCACCGATCACTGTTTACAGATCACAATCTAACTTCATTAGAAGGCCCTTCCCCTTTTCTCTTCCTCGCCCCTTCAACTTCATTATCCCATTTCAAATGCTTGAAATCTTCTGGAGCTTCCCTATCAAACCAATTAATAAAATCCTCCCAGATAGCCAGAGTCCAGCTTGTGTCAATCTGAGCGGTAGTATATTTCTTTTCCTTAAGGCGCATAAAGCCAAACATATCGCGAATTTTAGCTTTTTCAGCAGAAGTAGCACATATCTCAGCCAGATGCGGGGGTATAAATAAAACTCCCGCCGGCGTTCCCAATACTACATCCCCCGGCATGCAGGTTGCGTTTCCTATACGGCACGGTACATTCATTCCCACCATGGTCACATCGCCGATACCTGTAGGGTCGTTACCCCGATAGAGGGTTTGTATTGAATCAATTTCCATAACCTGCTGCACGTCCCGAATACCACCCCATATCACCGAGCCGCCTCGCTTTGTATGGGCAGCCACAGCCGTCGAGAGGTTGCCGCCAACGTAAGTTCCCTGGAATATTTTATCAAATAAATCCACCACCAGCACGTCATCTTCCTGCAGAGAATCCACCACCCATGCGTTAAAATAACCTTTTCGTCCTTCCTTTTCCTGTCCATATTTCAACAGATAGTCGTTAAGATCAGGACGCATAGGAACCATAACGGCCGTAACAGCACGACCCACCAGAATTTTATTGGGATGGATCATCTTAAAATCACCCTGGAACTGGTATTTATAACCCCTGCCCCACAAAGGCCCCCAGGCCTCTTCCAGGGTAATCTTCTCCATCCGGCGCAGAACTTCCCCAGGAACTTTAGGGCGACCGTTGGGAAAACGCTCCCCTTCCCATAAAGGCGTAAGTTGAATAATATCCTCTCGATTATCAAATTTCATGCTTTAACCTCCAAATATCCTGCGTGCATATTCACAGCTAAATTTCAGGTTCTCCAGAAACGACCTGGTCATTTCCGTAGAGCTTTCGTATGCTAATTCCACAGTAACCCAGCCAGTATAATCAATTTCACCCATAAGTTTCTTATAAGCCCTGTAGTCTATATCCCCATCGCTGAAATCTTCCGACCATACGCCGTCTTTTGAATTCCTGACGTGCATGGCCTTTATTCTGCTTGCATATTGTTTCGTAAGCTCAAAAGGATCAGCCCCACCTCTCAGTACCCAGTGGACATCAATACACGCGTTCACAAGCTCAGGGTCAGTCAAATCCAGGTAAGACCTGAATTCCCGAGCATTATTAACTATTTCCGGTGTATGGTTATGTAAATACAAAGCCATACCAAGCTTTTTCAGTTCTTCTCCTAATTTATCAAGGTTTTCAGCCTGTATCTTTAGCTCATCATCCGTCTTTTCCCCGCCGCCTTTTACAGAAGCCGGATTAACGGTTATAGACGGAACACCCAATTCCATAGCGTAACCAGCAGACCCGGTTATTTCCTCAATAGTTCCACCGGCGGTTTTCGGATCATGAAAAACCCCTCCGGAATAAAGGGAGGACACTTTTAATGAAAGTCTATCAAGAACTGTCTTGATCTCAGAAACCTTAGGGGAATCCGAGACAAGGTTAAGACCAAATTCCGCGCCATCATAACCAGCCTCAGCCACATCATTCAATTGATCTCCAAGACTTTTATTTGCTCCCTTCACCTGCGACCATACATATAACTGGGTCGAAATACCAAGAACTTTCATCGTTCCCTCCAATTCGAGCAAGTTTAATAAATGTGGTTCTTCCGGGTTAAGTGTTGTTATAATTGAAAGTTTTCTCAGCTTGTCATTCCTGCGAAACTCTTATCCCTTTTTGCTCAAGCTTTTTCAAAAAGCTGGAAGCAGGAATTCAGTAAAAATAATTATTGAAATTTACTTCAAATCCAACCACTTAATTTCATCATCACTAAGATAAAGCGAGGCAGCTTTAACACACGATAAAAGCTCATCCCGGGTATGTGGACCAACAATAGGTACGATATTATATGGTTTATGCAGCAACCAGGCCAGGGCTACCTCCACAGCCGTATATCCTCCCTTTTTCTGACCAATTTTTTCAGCCCTTTCAAGTCTCTGGAAGTTGTCATCGGTGCAGTATACTGTAACCATACGCTTTGTAAAGCCATCGGCATCCATTTCCCCATTGGCGATCTTCCGGGCCATTTCTGGATTATATCGTCCCGTAAAAAAACCTCTGGCCTGGGATGACCAGGGAATAAGAGGAATTCCAGTTTCTCCATGCCACCATTCACCCATCCTGTCCGTCGAAACCAGCCCTGTATAAAAAGCAGCAGTAGGAACAGCCAGACTTATGTTATTACTGACCACGTTAAATCCGGTCATGCCATGCTTATCAGCATATTCATTGGCCTGATCCACCCTTCGATACTCCCAGTTAGAAGCACCTAAAGCCTTAATCTTACCCTTGACCATATATTCGTTTAGAGGCCCCAGAATATCAGCCACCGGCATACTACGGTTATCTCTATGAAGCATGTAAACATCAATATAATCAGTTCCAAGGGTTTCCAGGCTCTTACTCAATTCCTCAGAAACCATCTTCGGATAACCATCAGCAACCAGAACCCCGGGCCCGTTCAACCCACATTTGGTTATAAGCACCAGTTTTTCCCTCATAGAACGTTCACCTAACCATGCACCGATAACATCCTCGCTGGAACCATAGCCTCTGGCGCTGTCTATTATAGTTCCCCCGACTTCAACAAAGGTATCCAGTATTTCAAACCATTTTTCCTTGTCATTAATATTATAAAAAGCCGTTCCCAGGGTAATCTGAGAAACAGGCTTATTCACGTCCTTAATAGCTTCTCTTACTTTCAGTTTTGTCATATCAATTACCGTCCTTTAATATACCCCTTCAATATCTCCAGATCCCTCTTCACCGTCTCAAAAGGTTCAACCTTTGTATCAGAACTAAGACATTCGATAGTAAGATAACCCTTGTAACCAATTCCTCTCAGCAATCCAAAAACTTCATCATAGTCCGTCAAACCATCGTCCAGAGCCTTAAAATGCCAGCTTCCATCTTCACCTAAAGTTCCGTTTTTCAGATGGGTATTATACATCTTATCACCCAAAGCATTAAATGCTTCATTCATATCTTCACCGGAAAATCTGAGGTTTGAAAAATCCACAGTTAAACCCACCACTGGAGAATCAGCAATTTCCAAAAGCCTTAAAGACCCTTCAACCGTATCCGTCAACTGCCTCATATGGGTCTCAAAAGCCAGTTTTACCCCTGATTTTTCAGCCTCAGGTATTAATTGATCCAGAGCACGCTTAATAGCTGCCCAATGCTTTTCATTTGCATTGGCAAACGCCGGAGGCCCTGGCGTAAGCTTCAGAATATCCGTCTGGAATATATGGGCCAGGTTAATATAATATTTTGCTCGATCAATATGTCCCTCCAAACCCTCCGGATCAGTAAAATTGTTAAATAACGACAAAGCAGACACCTTCAGACCAGCATCAAATATACTTTGGGCAACTTCCTCCGAAGATTCCTTTGCCACCTGGTAATTTAAATGCGGTCCGGCACAAGCAAGCTCTATTGCATTATAACCGGCCCTGGCTGTAGCATCTATTGCTTCCATTAAAGACAATGCAAAAAGGCTTTGACTGAAAAGCGATGTCATCATACTGTGTATCCCCCGCTTAAATAATTAAATATAAAAAGGTTAATAGACTGTTATTATACACATACAACAAAACAAAGCAAGGAAATTTTCTTGTTGCAAGGTAACTCATGGTTAAAATTGCAACACTAAAAAAACCGATCATTCCAATAGTTGCATTATCCAGCACAGTTGCATTCTGAAACATATAATTACATCAAATACATATAATACTTAGCCCATCAAAATAAAAACACCAGTTAAATATAAATAATCCAGTAAGCCATGAATAATAACAAAAATAAGGCTTTAGAAAACTTTATAAGCTTAATAAACAAAAAATTAAAAGCTAACTTTTTCAGTCTGGCATGTTTTCTGCTCATTCAAAGCAGGGAGTCTGTAAATTTATAGCATGGCAATCAAAATTAATAAAAATATGGAAAAAATAAATATACTTGTATTAGACAGCGAAATAAGCAATATAAACGCCCTGGCCCGCGTATTGAAGTCGGATTATAATATTTTTCCGGCACAAAACGGACGCGAAGCGGCTGAAATATTAGTCAAAAATGACATAAAACTCCTGATCACAGATTACCCAATGCTCAGCACGAAAGATGCTGAATTCCTGGCCAGCAAGCTAAAATTAAAACCAGAGGTAGCTTTAATCATACTTACCACATGCGAAGAGCGGGAAATCCTGAAGGAAGAAATATCCGTAGGGACGGTCAACAGCTATATAACAAAGCCCTGGGAGCCGGAAAATCTAAGAGCTGTAATAGCCCGGACAATTCAGTTTCATAACAAAAGAAAAACAGAAAATAATAACAACACAAACACTGAAGATGAAATAGAGGTCTTGGTCGAAAACGGTCATTCAAGCAAATACATAGCCTTGACACTTTCTTTAATATATTGCGGTCTTGGTCAAATATATAAAGGTGAAATCCTTAAAGGTGTAAACCTGGTATTCATATATACACTGCTCATAGTATCAACTTTTTTCTATCCAGCACCCCAGATTCAGCACCTCATTTCTTTTGGAATACTTGCCGTTGTCTGGATACTGGGAATGATAGACGCATACATAGATCGCGAAGCCCTGATAGAAAAAGGCCACTGGCTAACATGGCGTAAAACAACAGCCATCACCTCCGTCATAGTAATTTCAGCAGCCGTTGTAACAGTGCTGATGATGTGGGCTCAACCTTTCACCTCTGGAAATAATTATTCTCATAACGAAAAAAATCCAATCATTCAGGATTATAGCATAGAACCACAAACGACAGAACCGGGTGGCACAATAACTGTAAAATATACTATTAAAAGTTCCATAGAATCAAGTCTGGTACTCATATCATCCATAAGGAAATCAGAAACAAATCCATGGATAGGAAATCCGGAAAATCCCAAAATAGTGAATATACCAGCAGGTATATCTCAACATACAAGAAATTTCACTTTATCCCCAACATTGAAACCGGGCAAATACGATATACGATGGGAAATTAAAGCCAGAAATCTTAATAAACTATACGATCAAAAGCAGTCTCTGGAAATTTTAAATATTGTAGACAAAAAAACAGAACAAAAAAAGGAAGTAATTACTGAACCAATTTTTGTTAAGGTAGGCACTTTCTCCAAATATTCCAACGCAAAAAAATTGCAGCTCAGGCTTAAAAACATTGGCTATCCAGCAAAACTGGATCCGCCGGACAACCCAAAAGCCCGATGGCATAAAGTTCTGGTAGGGGGTTATCCCACAGAATCAGAAGCCCGAAATATCGGTGAAAGTCTATTAGGTATTGAAGGTATAAATAAATATGAAATTAATCCGAAAAGTTAAATGATTTGTTTCTTCCAGGTTTAGTATGGTAATAATTGAAAATCCTCTCATCTTTTTAATGGGCAAAGCCCATTATCCCCTCCTTAATAAGGGGACAAGGGGAATTTTCAGCACGTCCCAAAATTTCAAAATCATTATTGAAAATCACTAACAAATATTTTTCTTAAACAATCAAACCTCACCCTTTTAAAGTGAGATTTTCATTGAAAATAAAGACTAAAATCAACATATCAACCATCATCTTAATACTAATAATTTCCATCACCCCTGCCTATTCCCAGGAATACGTCATATCTCCTGGAGATATAATATCAATACTGGTATGGGGTCACAAAGACTACACCCAGACAATACCCGTCAGACCTGACGGGAGAATTTCATACCCGTTTCTTGGAGAAGCAAAGGTTGACGGTCTTACCACCACAGAGCTTTCAGAGAAGATCAGGGAAAAGATGATGGATCATCTTGTAGACCCCCAGGTAACGGTTTTAATAACCCAACCCCGGATGAACCAGGTCTTCGTATTGGGGCAGGTAGGAATGCCAAACCAGTTCCGATTCGATCAGGAAAAGCTTAACCTTCTTAAGGCCCTATCCATGGCCGGTGGAATCCTGGAAGAAACGGCGGATATTCGCAATGTTAGAATAACCCGGGACAACGGAACTCATGAAAGCGTGGATGTTGAAAAAATGGTGCTATCAGATGATCCTCAGCAGGTTTTTGTATTCCCCGGCGATGTGGTATACGTTCCTCGGATGGAGTTTATAGGCGTAACCGGTTATGTCCTAAACCCGGGCAAATACAGAACCAACGGTCATGTAAACGTCATCAAGGCCCTCACTATGGCAGGCGGGCCCATGCAGGATGAAGCCAATTTATCCAGGGCCATGATCATAAGGCAAAAAGGCCAGGTGTTAAACATTGACATAGAAAAAGAAACATCAGAGAAATATATCATGTATCCCGGCGACACCCTGTATATACCCAACGCTTATGAGGACAGAGAGTTGATCCTGCTGGGATATGTCAAAAGACCTGGCAAATACAAAGTCAAAGGCACTATCAACCCATTGGAAGCCCTGGCCCTGGCTGGCGGAATTGTAAACACAAACGAAGCCAACCTGAAAAAAGCCCGGATCATAAGAAAAGACGGAATACTCCAAAAACTCGATCTTTCTGTGCTTAAAAATTCGAAAACCGAAGAAATGCAGTCTCTGACAAAAATAAAGCTTTATCCCGGTGATACATTAGAAGTTCCACAGAAGAAAAAACTGATCAACTGGTCTTTGGCTCTAACGGTAGTCTCAGTCGTTTCAATCATATATAACATGGTATACAATACTCAGAATTAATGGAGAAAATAAATGCTTCCACCTGAAAATAACAAAACAAACAACTCAGACGATAGAGAACTGGATATTAAGCATTACCTGATGGTAATCCTGCGTCATAAATGGATAATCCTGCTTTCCCTATTATGCACCATAGCCGGAACTCTGGTATATCTAAAGCAGGCTACACCCATGTATAAAACCAGTGTAAAAATACTCATTGGCGATGAACGAGGTGAATTATCCCTTTTCAAGGAACTTGACTTTTTAAGTCAGGCTCGAATGGCGGAAGAACTGGAAACCCACTGCGAACTACTTAAAACCCATCAGCTAGCCCGAAACGTAGTGGTAAACCTCGGTCTACATAAACCCATTGAAACCGAACCAGAATCCGATCCTATTATATCCAGAATAAAAAATTCCATACCATTTATAGGAAACAATGAAGATGAGCAAAAAGCCGGGGATGAAACCGAAGAAATAGAAAAAGAAGTTTTAATAAGAAAATCAACCGAATACTTGCAGGAAATAATAGACGTAGCACCCATAAATAACACAAGGGTAATCCAGGTCACAGTAGCAAATACAGATCCGGAACTTGCCGCCAGCATCGCCAACGAATTGGCCAGAGTATTTATAGAATACGATCTGGAAAATATGATATGGGAGGCTAAAAGCGCTCATGATTTCATCAAAGACCAGCTAAAAGTCGTGGAGGAAAAACTCCGCAAAACCGAAGAACAACTCAAAGCATTTAAAGAGGAAGAGGAAGTTGTAGAGCTTACTGAAGAGGCTAAAATAACTCTGGAAAAACTCTCTGTAGTCGAAACCAACTACAGCACAACCCTGGCAAAAATTCAGGAGGCAAAAGCCAGACTTGAAAGCATAAAGAAGGAGTTGGCTTCCCAGTCAGAAACAATAAAGACTTCAACCACTGTATCAGAAAATCCTCTCCTTCAACAGCTAAAAGGTCAGTTATACAATCTGGAAATCGAGCTTGCAGGATTACAAAAAGTATATTCCGAAAACAGTCCTGAAGTACAGCAGGTCATGACAAAGATAAACGAATCAAAAGAAAAGCTGGCCCAGGAAGTACAAAAAACCGTATCCAGCGAAATATCAGCCGTCAACCCGGTGCATCAAACCCTGGTAGGAAGGCTTATCGAGCTTCAGGCCGATGTCATAGCCTATGAGATAATGGCCGACGCCCAGAAAACTTTTGTGGATCAATACAGGACAGAACTCGACAAGCTGCCATCCAAGGAACTACAATTAGCCCGGCTTATGAGAGACAAAAACGTCAGCGACCAAATCTACATGATGTTAATGCAGCGCAGCGAAGAAGCCCAGTTGGCCCAGGCCATACAGGTGGGTAACATATCCATAGCCGATCCGGCCATGGTTCCCCTGCGTCCATATAGCCCCAAGCGAAAGCTTTATCTTATGATGGGCGTGGCCCTGGGCATGATGCTGGGATTAGGATTGGCTTTCCTTCTGGAATACATGGACACAAGCCTCAAAAACGAAGATGAGGTCAGAAAATACATCGAGCTTCCCTTACTGGGGGCTTTACCCCTTATAAGGTCAAAGCCTATATACAGGCCTGTCCGACGCAACGCAGACATATCTTTAACCAGAGATGAATCAAAAGCTGTAGCCGTCTCCGGATCTGTAAAATTGTCAAAGCATGAATCAAAAATGCTGACCAACGTATCACCCAAAGCCCCGGAAGCTGAAACCTACAGGATACTAATAACAAACATACAGTTCTCCGAAGTTGACAATCCAATAAAAACCATGATGCTTACCAGTTCAACCCCAGGAGAGGGCAAGACTATTACGGCGATAAATCTGGCCATAATGATGGCCCGAAGCGGTAAAAAAACTCTCCTTATAGATGCAGATATGAGAAAACCTATGGTGCATAAGCTCTTTCAGCTAAACCGCATACCGGGATTAAGCGACTTACTGCTGGATAAAGCCAGTCTTGATGAGATCACCCACTCTTCTCATGTGGAAAATCTATTTTTAATATCCGCAGGAACATCCCCACCCAACGCGCCCCAGTTGCTGAATTCACAGAAGATGGAAGCCTTCATCCAGCATGTCCAGAACTACTACGACATGGTAATATTCGACACCCCTCCAGCTACTGTGGTAACAGACCCGGCCATATTAGGCTCAAAGCTGGATGCGGTATGCCTGGTAGTAGAGGCAGAGCGAACCAACCGAGACCTGGTAATAAGGGCAAAAGAGCTTCTCACAACCGTAGATGCAAGAGTTCTTGGCGTTATACTCAACAAAATTGATGTTACAAAAGGCTACGGTTCATACGATTACACATATTATTATTACTACGCAGAAGAGCCTGAAAAGAAGAAAAAAGCCAGAAAAAGAAAATAAAAACGTCGTCCCATGAATTAAGTCCTGAAAAAAATATCCTCTTGTTGTAATTCCTGCGAAGGTAGAAATCCAGTCATTATGATGATTTGGTTCTGGATCGGCTCTCATACCGACTATAGCAAGTTAATCTCAAATCTTTAAATCAATCTTCCCAAAACACCAAAAACCATTCACACTTAAAAATACCATTACTGATTACTGATCACTGATCACCCTTTACACCATGTCTTAAAATGCAACGCCCATAATCACCCCTGAGTCGCAAATTTAGACAAAACAAAAACACCATTTATTCCCGCATTGCATCATATCAAAACCCATAAAGCTAGTAATATCAAGACTTTATAAGATAATCATAAATCTTGGCACGCTTTCTGCTCAGTAATATACCAGAAACACTGGCATATTAATAATTATCTATTTATATAGTAAACAGTAATTCGTGATCAGTGAACGATAATCGGAAAACCAAATCACTGATCACTGATTACTGATCACGGATTAAATAAATGTCTTATATACAGGAAAGACTTCTTTCAAAAACAGAAACAATATACAAAACAGAAATTAAAAATCTACCCCTGAATAAAAGCCCATTTTGTATACTGGGCAATGGAAAAACCAGCAGGGATTTACAGCAAGTTATCTATCAGGATACCGACCTCTATCCCCACATGAAAGGTGGAGTTCTTCAATACAAAGAAGAAATTGAAAATACTGGTTCATGCGTTTATCCCCTGCTTGGTACATTGGAAGATATGCAGCATATAGCAAATAAACACAATATAACTCAGGTAATAATCACCACCGATGGCGAAGATTACCACGAGTTGCTGAAAATGACTGATATATGCAGCAAAATAGGCTTAAAAGTATACATCGCATCCAGCAGCTTAAGTCTGGTTGCCCGACTTGTAACAAAAGATAAAAACAGCGAACCCATAATCATACTTCCACAAAACCATCGCAGTCCGGTTTGGAATTTTGGAAGACGTATATTTGATATTTTTGCATCATCTATAGCAATTTTAATAACATCACCCATATGGCTGGTCAGCTCCATAGCAATAAAGCTTTCCAGCCCTGGACCCGTATTTTACAAAAGAGAAGTGGTGGGGAAAGACAATAAGACTTTTGATTTCTACAAATTCCGAACCATGTACCACAACAACAACGATTCAGCCCATCAGGAATACGTTAAAAAGCTGATAAAAGGTGAAATGGATGATCAGGAAACATACAAGATCGAAAAAGATCCCCGGATCACTTCAATAGGTGAAGTTCTACGAAGGTTCAGCCTGGACGAACTCCCCCAGTTCCTGAACGTGCTGAAAGGCGACATGAGCGTAATAGGCCCCAGACCATGCAATACCGATGAATACGAACACTACAAAGAATGGCACAAACGCCGCACCCAGGTAAAACCTGGCATAACAGGTCTGTGGCAGGTAAGAGCCCGAAACAAGATTAAATACGACGAAATGGTTATGATGGATATTTATTATATTCACAACAGGTCTTTTCTGCTGGATATGAAAATAGCTCTGGAAACTATACCCGTAATGCTCTTCGGCAAAGGAGCCCACTAAGCAATTTTCAGAAAGCACCTTCAACTTTTCCCTTAATGGGCGAAACTCATTTTTACCCTTAAATAAGGGGGTTAAGGGGATTTTCTAGCACGTCCAAAAAATCCAAGACCATTAATTAAATTGGCTCTTCCGAATTGCGTGTGGAAATAATTTAAAACTTTCTAAGCATGTCATTCCTGCAAAAGCAGGAATCCAGTAGATCCCCATAAAGACTAGATTCCTGCTTTCGCAAGAATTACAGAATAAAGAAGTTTGTTATCTTTACCACACTAAACCCGGAAGAACCATTAAATTTACTCAACAGGATAAACAATCATGCGAGTTCCTTTTGTAGACTTAATAAAACAATATCACAACATAAAATCAGAGATAGATCAGGCAATACAGGATGTCCTGGAAAACGCAGCCTTCATCGGCGGGCCAGGGGTAAAGGCCTTTGAGGATTCCTTTGCCCATATGCACAAAGCTAAGTTCTGCATAGGAACATCCTCTGGAACAGACAGCATTCATCTAATATTGTGGAGTCTGGGTCTGAGACCGGGCCACGAAGTCATAGTTCCGGTGAATACTTTCATAGCAACCGCCGAAGCCGTATCCCTAACAGGTGCAAAGCCGATATTCGTTGACCATGATCCCCAAAGCTTTAATATTGACATATCCAAAATCCAAGATGCAATAAACGAAAACACAAAAGCAATCATACCAGTACATCTTTACGGTCAGCCCGCGGACATGGATTCAATTATGGATATAGCGAAGAAACACGATCTCATGGTTGTTGAAGACTGCTGTCAGGCCCATCTGGCTGAATACAACCATCAAAAAGTGGGAACTTTCGGCAGAGCGGGAGCGTTTAGCTTCTTCTGCGCCAAAAACCTCGGCGCTTTCGGTGAAGGCGGCGCAGTTGTCACCAATGATGAAGACCTGTATAACCAGATGCGCCAGAGACATAATCACGGAACACTCCAGCGTTATATTCACGGTTTGGCAGGTCACAACTACAGGCTCGAAGGCATACAAGCCGCCGTCCTTAATGTAAAGATGAAATACATCGAAAAATGGACTAAGCTAAGACACCGCAACGCCGATTTCTATCGGAAATTCCTAGCCAATATACCAGAGATTAACCTGCCCGAGGAAATACCAGGGGCAAAACATGTATATCATCTGTTCGTAATAAGGGCCAGAAATCGCGATGATCTAAGAGAATATCTGGAAGAGCGGGAAGTAAGCAGCGGATTACATTATCCCGTTCCCCTTCACTTGCAGGAAGCCTACTCACAGTTAGGCTACAAACAAGGGGATTTCCCAATAGCTGAATCTTACGCAGAAGAAATATTATCTCTGCCCATGTTCCCGGAGCTTACAGTAGAGCAGATAGCTTATGTTTCAGATATTATAAGGGAGTTTTACCAGAAGTGAGTTTAGAAATTAGAAAAATGAAACAAAAACAGGATTTCTTTTCCCATTCCCAGGCCTTAGTTGAAGGCGAAGTGGGATCAGGCTCAAGGATATGGGCCTGGGCCCATGTCATGAAGGGCGCAAAAGTAGGAAAAGACTGCAACATAGGCGAACACTGCTTTATAGAAAAAGGTGCAGTAATCGGAGATCGGGTAGTAATAAAAAACGGAACATCCGTATGGGAAGGTGTAACAGTAGAGAATGACGCGTTCCTGGGGCCAAACATGATTTTCACAAACGAATCATACCCCCGACATGGTTTCCCAAAGGACCTTGAAAAAACGATAATTAAAAAGGGCGCATCCATCGGCGCAGGTGCTATCATCCTCTGCGGAATAACTATAGGTCAATACGCAACAGTAGGCGCAGGCGCGGTAGTAACAAGAGACGTAGCCGATCACGCCCTGGTATACGGCAACCCGGCCAGCAGAAAAGGTTGGGTCTGTGTATGCGGTCTGAAGCTCCCGGAAGGTGACAGCGTGGTATGTAAATGTGGACGTAGATACGAAAAAAGACCATCACTTATAAAATAAGGATAATCACAAATAACGGAGGAAAAAGTCTTGAAGGTACTGGTTACAGGTGGTGCAGGATTCATAGGCTCTCATACAGTTGACCTGCTTCTTGAAAAAGGTTATGAAGTAAGGATAATGGACAATCTGCAAAAGCGCGTCCATCCCAGGGGAAAGCCATCATATATCCCCAAAGAGGCCGAGTTTATGATGGGTGATGTTTCCATTAAAGACCATCTGGATAAAGCTTTAAAAGGCGTTGACGCGGTGTTCCATCTGGCAGCCTATCAGGACTATATGCCCGATTTCAGCAAGTTCATTAATGTAAATACCCAGAGCACGGCTTTAATGTTCGAGCTTATACTGAAAAATAAATATCCCATCAAAAAGATAGTTTTCGCATCATCCCAATCTGTCTCTGGTGAAGGTAAATATGAATGTAAGGAACACGGGTTTATATATCCCGGCCCCAGACCCCTGGAACAGCTAAAAAAAGCCCAGTGGGAGATAAAATGCCCGGAATGTGGACAGGATTTAAAACCCCTGCTCATAGACGAAGAGACCAGCAATCCACATACAGCTTATGGCATATCCAAATATGCCATAGAACTCCTGGCCTTCAATCTTGGGAAGCGATACGGCATCCCGACGGCAGCCATGAGATACACCTACGTACAGGGCCCCCGCAATTCCTTTTACAATGCCTATTCCGGCATCTGCCGAATCTTCGCCCTTCGCCTGATGAATGGCCTACCTCTGGTGGCCTTTGAGGACGGTATGCAGTTAAGGGATTACGTCAATGTAAAAGACGTGGCCAGGGCCAATGTTATGGCATTGGAAAAGGATGAAGCCAACTTCCAGGCCCTTAATGTAGGCGGAGGAAGGGCCATAACTGTTTTGGATTTCGCAAAAATCATGCTGGAAAAATTCAACCAACAAAACAACACAAATATTGATGAATCAAAGGGAATTCTGGTTCCCGGTGAGTTCCGCTTGGGTGACACCCGGCACACCTTCTCAGACATCTCCAGGATGAAAAAGCTGGGTTGGGAACCGGAAATTCCGGTGGAAAAAAACGTAGAGCAGTATCTGGAATGGATCAAAGACCAGACTGAAACAGAAGAATATTTCAAAGAAGCTGAAAAAATAATGAAACAAAGCAATATTATCATAAAAACGGGAGGAGCGTCGTGATTATCACAAGGACACCTTTCAGGGTCACTCTGGGCGGCGGCGGAACTGACCTTCCATCTTATTATTCGCAAAACGGCGGGTTTATTTTTTCCGCTGGCATAAACAAATACATGTTTCTTAATGTCAACAGGTCAATCGTGGATGACCTGATCAGGGTAAAATATTCCCAGTCCGAGACAGTCGAACATATAGAACAGCTAAACCACGACATCGCCAGGGAATCCCTGAGAATGATGGGGATAGAACAGGCCATCGAGGTCATATCCATGGCCTACATACCCGCAGGTACAGGCCTGGGATCATCAAGCTGTTACGCGGTAGGATTGCTCAACGCCCTGCATACCCTGAAACGGGATTATGTTTCCCTCCATAATCTGGCGGAAGAAGCCTGTTCGGTGGAAATAGATACACTAAAAAAGCCCATTGGCAAACAGGATCAATACATGGCAGCATACGGCGGACTTACTGTATTGGAAATAGACAAAGAAGGAAAGGTGGATGTGCGTCCCGCAAACATATCCGGTAGTACTGTAGATGAGTTGCAGAGAAACATGATGCTCTTCTTCACAGGTTTCTCAAGAAAAAGCTCAGAGATATTGTCCCAACAAAGTAAGGCCACAGAGAAAAAAGATCAAAAAGTCGTTGACAGTTTAAATTACATAAAAGAATTGGGTTACCAGATTCTGGAGGCGGTAGAATCGGATAATCTTACGGATTTCGGTCTGCTTATGCACAAACACTGGG
>WJIO01000079.1 GCA_014730235.1 Candidatus Poribacteria bacterium | reverse complement strand
GGTAAGAGAACGGGTAAAAAGCGAAAAGCTGGAAGGTACACCCGGTTCAGTTGTTGATTTGCTGAAAGAAGAGATGCTGAGAGTTCTTAACGGAAAAGAATGTGTCCTTGATATCAACGTCCATAAGCCTTTTGTTATAATGGTTCTTGGAGTTAATGGAGCCGGGAAAACCACCACAATAGCCAAACTTGCCGCCCGTTTCAGAAATGAAGGTAAAAAGGTTATACTGGCTGCTGCTGATACCTTTCGGGCTGCTGCCGTTGACCAACTGGAAGTGTGGAGTCAAAGGGTTGGGGGTGTTGAATTAATAAAACACAAGGAAGGTTCAGACCCAGCGGCAGTGGCTTTCGACGCTGTTCAGGCTGCTGTATCTCGCGGAACTGATGTGGTAATCATAGACACAGCAGGACGACTGCATACAAAAAAGAACCTCATGGAAGAACTGAAGAAGATTAAACGCGTATCAGACAGAGCTATGCCCGGTTCTCCCCATGAAGTCCTTTTAGTATTGGATGCTACCACAGGTCAAAATGCCATATCCCAGGCCCGACAATTCAGTGAAGCTGTAGAAGTTACAGGCATTGCACTGGCAAAGCTTGATGGTACTGCCAAAGGTGGTATAGTAGTTGCTATCAAAGATGAATTCGGAATTCCTGTAAAACTGGTTGGTGTAGGTGAAAAGATGGAAGACCTGGAGGATTTTATACCCCGGGAATTTGTAGATGCTTTATTTGAGTAATTATATTTTAAGTAGTATTGATTTTTACGATTACGGAAAATGAAGTAAACAGTAAAAAACATTTCGGGCATAGGGAGGGTATATAATGGATTTTGATGAATTATCCACAAAGCTTAAAGGTAAACTTTTTCTTTCTTCAATGATGGGTAAATGTGATGCTGGGTTCTGCGCTTCACGATCCAGAGGTTGTTCTATGGTGCAATTCGGGGCTTTTGTGTTGCTCGAGGAGAGAGAAGAACGAAATACATACTGGCCCGATCCTGAAATTGATAAACTGACAGAATTTATGAAAGACCAGTTTGAAACTTACCGTTTAGAATCATCAAAGCTGTTTGGCAAGAATAATATACCGATTATCTCCGCTAATGTATTTCCCTGTAGTGATGAAGATGTGGAGACCTCTGCTTCTGCATTTATAAAGGCTGGTGGAGATATTTACGAGTTGAATGCTCATGGTGGTATAGGTGGAGATCGGGAAAGGGGTACAGGCAGTATGCTTTTCATACCTGAGCATACACAAAAATTATTTCACTGGGCAAAAATACTGGTGGAAGCGGGAGGGCCTGTCATCATAAAAGGCCGGGGTGGAGTAATACCAGACTTTACCTATCATGTCAATCAACTGGAGCAAATCGGGGTTCATGCTTTCCATATCAACGTCAGGGGAGAAAAAGACGGCGAACAGGACCTGGAACTTCTGGAAAGCATAAGAAAAGCCACTGATATGTTTTTACTGGCCAGCGGGTATGTAAAAGACAATAAAAGCGCCGAATCGTTGTTTTCTGTCGGTGCTGATTGTGTAGGGATAGCTACAGCGGCGATGAATGATCCTGATATATTTACAAAAATTAATTTATAATCATTATAAAGGGGAAAACAATGGCGCGGTTTGTTGGTGTTTCCAGTGTATCTTTTAGCACTGACGCAGGTGAAAATCCGGAAAAAATGAAAAGAGCTATGAATTCGTGGGAAAATTATATTGATACTGCGGCGCTGGATAAACCGGATATAATTCTTCTTCCTGAGATATTTATGCAAAATACGGCAAGATCAGCCACAAATGAAGAAAAGGCAGAAAAAGCTGATCTGCTCCCTGAAGGTGGAGAAATAACGCAATTCCTATCCAGAAAAGCAAAGGAGCACAAAGCCTATATCTTTGCATCATACTGGCGCAAAGATGAAAACGGCAAGGGTAGATACAACAGCGCGGTTTTATTTGATCGAGATGGTAAAGTAAACGGCGCATATGATAAAGTATTTCCTACCATTGGTGAGATGGAGTCGGGAACTATACCGGGTAAAGAAGCTGTGGTTTTTGATACTGATTTTGGTCGTATTGGGGCAATAATCTGCTTTGATCTTAATTTTCATGAGTTATTGGCAGATTACAAAGCCAAAGGTGCTGAACTGCTCTGTATGTTATCGGCTTTCAGGGGTGGTTTTATGGTTCCGGCGGCGGCTTTCAGGTATCAGTATTTCATAGCTACCAGCACCCCGGGTGAAAACAGCGTAATTATGGATCCCCTGGGTCGTACTCTGGCTGAATCTAGCGCATACGGTAGAGTTATTTTTGCAAAGATGAACCTGGATTCCCAGATCGTACATATTGATTACAACCAGCAGGGAGTTGCCGATATGAAAAAGAAATATCAGGAACATGTGAGTGTTGAGGTAGCAAGTCCCGAAGCTGTATATTTTGTTTCATCCCTTCATCCTAATGTTTCAGTCCAGGAAATGATCAGGGAATTTAAAGTAGAAACCCGGGATGATTACCTGAATCGAGCCCGTAGAGAAAGGCTTAAATATCTGGATAAGGCAAATAAATAGGGTAATAAGTAATTTCATTGCCATCATGTACATGATGGCAATGAAATTATTCAACTACTCGATCCTGTAACATTTTTCTTTATAACAGACTATGACCTTCTGGCCTAACGCAAGGTATTTAGCGATCTCCGCTTCTCCAGTCAACAATTCAAAATATTCATCGCTACCATAGGATATGTCTATAGTCTCCATCTCCGTTTCATATATGCTGTCAGTCCAGAAACCTGATTTAAAGAAAAAGGTTTTCTTACCTACATACTTTATTAATACCTCACCAGAGTTATATTTAGCCGAATCAGCGGCTCCGTATTTCCATGAGCTATCTGGCTTCGCTGAGGATGTTACCACTGGAGAAGATTGCGGAGCGGCTTTTGCCTCTTTCAGACGTCTCATAGTCTTACTGGCGGCAACAGCATTTCTTCCTCTTTTGGCCTTTATACCGGCAGAAGCACTCTCCAAGGCATTTCTCCGCATTTCGTACCGTAAAGCAACTGGAACTTCCTGTTCTTCTTCATCAGGCATAACCAGGAAAGAGGTATAAGGTGTTATTATACCATATTCTTTGCTTAACCGGATTATCTCATCTTTAAGTTCGTCATTCTCACCCTGAGACCTGATTTCCTCCAGCAAATATCCAATTTTCCTCTGGGCCCAAAGTCTCGGGATAAAGCTGTTTTCCAGAGCTAGCCTGGGAAATTCTGCCCGGTTATCATAGCTTTTTGATTCATCCCCGATTTGACCCGAAATTTCTATATCACCCCTGCCGTTTCCCTCATATCGACCCATGACCAGAAGCTGGGTACCTCTGAATAAATCCGGCATTGTCCTGGGATAAATTTCTTTTACTTTTATTTCATCCACACGCAATTCCAGATCAGACAATACTGGTTCGCTGATCTTGCTATAGAATAATGAAACGGCCATCTCTATATCCTCCGATGGCTCAACATACTGAGGCGTTCCGCCGTTTTTCTGAGAAAGGTTATCCAGAAAATGGGTGTTGACATCGTACCCAACACCGAAGGTAAACATTCTGATGGCTTTGTTTCTGGTGTCCTTTACGTTTTTAAGTATTTTATCCACGTCCTTTTCGCCAACTGTCGGTAAACCATCGGTCAGAAAGACAATTACCCTTGGTCTATCCTCATCAACATCTTTACTTAAAGCTTTTTGCAGGGCATCGTCAATATTTGTTCCGCCCTTTGCATCTATCTTATCAATAAATCTACTGGCCTTTTGCAAATTTTCCTGGTTAGCTGACAATAAAGATTCATTGAATTCATCCACATCTGTGCTGAAAGTTATAATACTAAAATTGTCATCTTTATTCAGGCTGTTTACGCAAAATTTAAGAGCATCTTTGGCCTGTTCTATCTTTTCTCCCTGCATGCTACCGGATTTATCCAGTATAAATAAGATGTCTTTCTCTATAATATCCCGTTCTGAAATTTCATACTTTGGCGCAACCATAAGTATAAAAAAGCCATCTTCGTCCTTTTCTCTATATGTCAAAAGATTTAAACCAACATCATCTTCTGAAACTGTATAATACATGGTCAAATCCCGATCTGGTTTTACATTTGAGGCTTCATAGGATAATGTAGCTTTGTGGTCGTCTTTTTTCTTTATATCCACATCATGAGATGGTGAATATATAGTTTTAATAGCTTCCTTTGTCTTTATATCTACAGTTACAGCTACAGAAGGTATAGGCTTTGCAGAGAATTTCTCCGTATTAAGGGGATATATGTATTTACAAAGCCCTGAATCATATTTCAACACCTCGGAATATTCAAGCTGAATGCGCTTTTCACCTCTGGCCGGGATGGGGTAAACCCTGGCTCTGAAGGCATCTCTCCCCATATATTCCAGTAAGGCCGGGTCTTTCATCTTTCGGACTATATCTTCGTATATATCACTGGCCTTTTTTCTATCCAGCACCTCTGCTGATATGCGTTTCCCATCAACAAACATAGCGAAATCGGATATGCTGGCATCCTCAGGTATTGGGAAAATATAAATACCCTCAAGATCATGGTTATTTTCATTTAAAAATACCTGGTCAACTTTTGTGGTAGCTATCTGGTTATCTATATCAACCGTTACATGATGGTACTTTATGGAAAGGGGAACAAAAGTCCTTTTCTGAGGTGGTTCTGGTATTATTATGAAT
>WJIO01000078.1 GCA_014730235.1 Candidatus Poribacteria bacterium | reverse complement strand
GCTTTGAGCCTGTGTATTCAGGAGGGGACCTCCATAACCCGATACATCATTGTCTGTAATGACTTCAAGATATGTCAGAACAACATCCTCACCGGATTTCTTTTTAATCCGGATCACATTCACCTGACTGATGGCAGGAGAATCGACTTTTAAAGCAGATAGAGAGGGGGTTAATGTTGCTGCAAGGGTTAACTTCAGGGCTGTACGGCGACTTATCGGGCTGCCAGCCTTATGATGATTAGATGGTTCCATCTTGTATAATACCCGAATAATTATTTGAAATAAGATGTTGGATGAGCATTAAGGTATGAATTCGTAAGTTTCCTTCAAAACGATGATTTTTAATCATTTTTCGATTTTTAACTGTTGCGATTTTGAGGGAAGCTTACATTTGAAGACTTACCCTGAAATTCCGGGCAGAGAGTTAAACAATCGGGAAGCTTACATGTGTATGTGAAGTGCGGTCCAAGTGCTTTCGAACCTTTGAATTGGTAATGTTGAAGCATTTCATATACAAGGTTAGTATGCGTTAATATCAACCCAAACCGGTAATTGTATTTATCATTTCCTTCTTGAAATAGGGTCTATCTTTTAATGGTATATTATCATATCCATTTTCAATCAAGACTTTTGAGAAATCTATTAAGAATTGAGCCTTCATACTGTCCTCAACCGTAGTAAAAATATGTTCAAAACATATGGGCATCATGATGGATGCTTTGTCAGACATTGAAAGGCTATCATCCAAATACATTCCTGACATTTTTTCCATCATATCGTTACAAGTCAAATCATTTTCATTTGCCATCATTTTGGTCATCATCTCCATTTTCTCCTCATTTGACATTTTCTCCATTCTGTTTATCATCATTTTTTCCATAAGTGAACAACTTGGCAAAAAGAAAAGAATCATGAATAGTGTTAGTTGAGTTCTCATGATTTATTATTTAATCCAGATTCAAAAAAAATAATGCACACTAACGGTTTGGCTAAAATGCGTTAAAATGCAGTTTAGCCATAGTTAGGCAATGTTTTATTCTCTTAATTCAAACATTATATCAACTACTTCTACTGTAGGAGTTTCCACCACCTTATACGCTTTGGGTATAGTAGCGGCAAGTTCAGATTTTTTAAATTTCTCCAATGATTCTAAGGAATCCCAAATATATACTCCTCCATATTCACCAGGGCCTCCAAGTTTAACGTAGTATTTCTGAACAATTCCAGAAATAGCTTTGAATTGCGGTTCTCGCTCTTTGGCTACTTTTAGAAGCTCCTCTTCTGACAATTCTGTTTTTAATTTAACGATTTGCATTATCGTTCCTTTTTTTTGCTTTTCCATATTAACATAATTTGTGTCCCGACTTTTCGATTCTGTTTGGTTATTACACGCAAATAAAGTCAAGAGTATAACTGTACTTAAAACGTAATTTTAATGTCTCATTTTTCTGTTTAGTTTAAATGTTGCCTAACGATCTTATGGATATGAAGTGTGGAGTCGGTTAGGGGTTCTTTTTATAAGCAGTAACTGTTTTCAGATTGTTGCCAATGATTTTCTTAGTTGTGAACTGAGATGTAAACGTTTCATATACACATCCACTAGTGTCCGGTTAAGATTTGCCTAATGGCATTTAATATATTAATATACTGCATATTACAGCATTTTAAAAAATTTTGCGACTTGAAATTATAATTTCGCTCATTCCATTATTTGAGCGATTCTCCTCATGATGTTGGAATGTAAAAAATAGGACGTTTCTTTGCCATGTCAAAACATACACTGTCCGAATTCTTGGGAAGACTTCATTTATGGGGAAGGCACAACAATACTATTATCAAAATAATGGGCACAGGCCCATCTTATTTCCCAGCTCAGTGTGCCTTATTTTGCAACTGCAGAATGCGCTGAATAGAGAAGTGTTTTTGTTCGTTTTAAATCAGGTAGATCCTTTTAATAGAAAGGATGATTCCGATGATAATGAGTATCCATCCGCTGATCCTCACAAGATATTTAGTAAAAGCAGGATTTTTAATGAATCCTGCTCCCCGGTTCATCAACACACTGACGACAACCAGGGGTAATGAGGCTCCAATGGCATACAAGAGAGGGAAAAGTATAATCTGCTCATGATCTACAGAAAGCGGTACAAGAATGCCGAAAAATATAGCAGCGGTTGCCGGACAAAAACTCAGTGCAATCAAACTTCCAAATGGGAATGCATAATAACCTGACCAGTTTCTCGAACGGATAGATAACAGGATCCTGCCTTTATATAAACGATTTAAATTCAGTAGATCAGATAGTAACATCCCGATCAGAACCAGTATCGGTCCCAGCAAATAATTGACCATTGTTTGCAAAACATAACTTATACGTGGGACCGATGATACGCCGGTACTTAACAGAATGGATATGATCAGATAGGAAAAAAGATATCCGCAGATAAAAAATAACAATGTCAGGGCTGTATTCCGATGTCTGGCTGACCATCCGGTCAGCATAGATACAGAAGCGATATTCGTAGTCATCGGACAGGGGTGGATGGACGTCATCATCCCTGCGAGAAAGCAAACTCCTGATGCCGGAATTAATTCATTCATATTTGCCAGGATCACTTAAGGTATCTGGCAGGAGCTTTTTAATCGTATTCATGTCCGATCATATGATTTAGTTCCTCTGTGAGCATCTTTTTGAATTCCATTTCATTGGTATAAAGAGTCCAGGAACGATCCAGTACCCTGATACTGTCTTCTTCCATGTCTTCAAACTTTATTATTACCAGTGTTGATGTAAACAACCCAAATCGTTCAATAAAGTTCCTGTTTTCTTCCAGGTCCATAACTGCCTGCCTGAATTGGATCTGCTTCTGTTGCAACATTTCATGAAAATTATCCTCCAATACTTCCCTTGCATATTTTTCCATTGCCAAACACTGCTCACAACGTTTTTTGTAATGAAAAAGAACCAGTATTGTACTGTTTGGCATTGGTACATCAAGTCTGGTATGCAGTCCATTATTATTCCGAGGTGGTGCGGGTGTATCGTAAATCCTGGTCAATGCCAGTATGAGTGTGACAATGACAAACCCTAAAAGAGCCCACCTGGCAGTTATCTTCAATAAGTGGGAACGGTTATTTTTCAGCCGTTTATATACGTCTTGCCTGAGGTCGCTATTCTGGTTGAATTGCATCTGTCCCAGGGAATCTACAATTTCATTCCTGAATGCGTATATGGTAACCGGACAAGCATCATCGGCCGTTGATTCACGACTGGCACTCAGTATACCAGCTTTGACCAGGTTGTCCGCCTCGGTAACCTCATCAGACGGGCAACATCCATACTCATCTTCACGATTGCTGCCGGTCAGTATAAAATAATCTTTCTGGCTTTCTAAAATACGGAGCATTCTGTTTTTAAGCCCCCGGGATATTGTTTTAAGCACAGTTAGGTCGGGAAAAGGATCATGAACATTGACCTTGGTTGGTTGGGGATTTTTCAGCAGGCACCTTGGGCCCTGAACCTGAAATAAATCGACAAATGATTCATATTGTCCGGTGGGCTGTCCACCAAGCCTGAAAAGACCATCATTCTTCATTAATCTTTTATATTCCTCTACCGGCACTTTGTTGATCCTTCCGCGGTGAATAATACTTCCATCTTTTAAAACCAGGAGTTTGAAGGGACCGGGATAGAACAGATTCGTGAATTCTTCCGGTTGTTTCTTCCCCCGGACCATGGAAAACAGTTTTTCCAGAGATTCTTCATAATTATCACAGTCAAACAATATCGGATTGTTTGATAGGTTTTCCAGCAAACCCTTATCTCCTTCCGAACAATTAATAAGATCCCTGTAGCATGGTAGGGAATAAAGCGTGGCGGTTTTTTCACATACAGGAACTTCCTCATCGGAAAACAACAGGTGATGATCATCGTCCACAGCCGTCAGGGCTGCTCCCATGTATCTTGCAGATCTACCTGTATCATAACAGATCCCCTGCTTTCCCTTATAGGCTTTGATTATTATTCTTTCATCTACCGAACCGAATGCCATGATATGTATGCCTGCAAATCCCTTTTGTTCAAGCATTTCCAACTGAGAGTCAAGTTTGGGGAACGAGGTTTCAATAGTGATTACACCCATCCTGGGAAGGCTGCGATAAGCATTATCAACAGAGAGCTCATCCGGGTTCAAAAGGTGTATAGTTGGACTATCTTTCATTTTTTAACTCAGAAAATGGTCCGATAAGGCTGAACCAAGTTCCTTTACTGATTTCTCTGTATTTCCCCTTCCCATACTGATACGAATGGTTCCGGCGGCTTCTTTTTCATTACGCCCGGTTGCAAGTATGATCCTGGAAGGTTCAATCCGGTTGGCATGACAGGCCGAACCCCTTGCTATTTCAAATCCGGATATTGAAAGTGCTGTTACTATTTCATTGCTCAGCAAACCGGGGAAGCTCAGGGATAGAAATCCAGGCAGGCCGTGCTCAGGAGTATTTATCAGTACTACCGGGATCTGATTTTTCAGTTCGTTAAGCAAGTTTGTTTTCAGCATATTAAGCCGTGTTGCTTGTTCATCCATATTGGACAGGCAAATTTCCAAAGCCGTAATTGTGGCTGCAAGACCGGCCAAGTTTTCTGTTCCAGCACGAAGTTCCCATTCCTGCTTTCCTCCTGAAAGAAGCGGTTCAAACTGCTTATCACGGATAAGTAATCCACCAACAGAACGAGGTCCTCCGAATTTATGTGCGGAAAAGCTGTAGTAATCACAGGGAATATTATTCAGCTTTACTGGTATATGTCCTACTGCTTGTGAACCGTCAACAAGCAACCTTATATTCCTCAGGAAACAGATTTCAGCAATCGGTGCAATTTGATAAACTCTCCCGGTCTCGTTGCATACATGGTTGATGCATATCAACGATGTCTCAGGTTGGATGGCATTAACAAATTTCTTAGTGGAAGGATGGTCCATACCAGCCAGGGGTATCACATCTGTATGATCCTTGTGCTTTCGGGTAGCATACCAGATGGAATCATGCACATCTTCGGCGATGAGTATTTTGCCTTGGGGAAATTTTCTCCTATGACCTTCGATTATGGTATTGTTTGCCTCCGTAGCTGAAGAGCACAACAGCAAGTGGCCGTCCTTGAAATCAAGCAAATTACAGAATCGTATTTTGAGTTCAAGCAGTTTGCGGTTGGCCTCAATCCCTGAGGTATGGGTTGAGGAAGGATTGGCAGAGTAGTTCAGGGAGTATGATTTATACATTTCCATTGCTTCCACGAATGGCGGAGTGGATGCAGCATAATCGAAATAATATGGATCTGGATTTTCCATCCTGTATTATCAATCGGACGTGTTGTGATTTATAAAACCTGTTCAGGGGTATGTTCAGGTCGCTCCGGAATGCAATATAAGGTTTTCTGGTATATAGGTGGACCTTCCGTTTATATTCTAGATTGCCTAATTTAAGGGAAGGATTGTTCGATGGCTAAAGCGAACACGTATTCTGACACCCATTCTGACCTAAAAAGAAAAAGACTCCTGTAATTATTTGATTTACAGGAGTCT
>WJIO01000077.1 GCA_014730235.1 Candidatus Poribacteria bacterium | reverse complement strand
TGAAAATTATGCCAAGTATAAAATTTATCCGTGAAAACTTTGGCTCCTCTGGTTTGAATATGGCAATAATTTGAAAATTTTCTCAGCTTGTCATTCCTGCTTCAAGCTTTTTGAAAAAGCTTGAAGCAGGAATGACAAGCTGAGAAAATTTTCAAATTATTGCCATATTCAAACCAGAGGAGCCAAAGTTTTCACGGATAAATTTTATACTTGGCATAATTTTCATATACTTGACCTGGGAGTTTATATATCATATAATCATGTGAAATAAATGTCAATAACAAGCTTTTATGCTTTTACGAAGAGGAGAAATAATAAATAATGTTTTTATATATAATTGTATCAGTTCTGCTGTTTATTCCACCTTCTGCAGTACGTATAGCTGAAACTGTTACTATTGACGATTTCGATGATGGTGCTGAATTATGGGTTCCTCAGGCAGAAAGCCCTTTATCTGGTATTATAGTATCGGCTGACGAAACTAAAAACCTGAGAATGATATGCGATTTTTCCCAAAAACCGGAACGTTGTTACTGGGATAAGGAAGTAGACCTGGACTTAACCAAATACGGCAGGTTTTCCCTGAAAGTTTATGCGGAGAATCCCAGAGTTATACGCAATGGTACCATATATTTCCAGAGTCCGGGGGGATGGTTCAGCGGGTGGATACCGGTGGAGAAAAAGGGCTGGAACACGATTTCCCTCTGGAAAAGCGATTTTAAGGTGGAGGAAAACCCCCAAAGCTGGGGAAAAATTACAAAAATAAGGCTATCGTTCTGGAATAGCGGAGAAACAGATACCTTCGTTCTTGTAGATGACCTCAAAGCATCGGCTGATGAAATTACGGTTGTTATGGGAGATCTGGCAGCCAGAAATGGACAATCGGAATGGGTTTCAGTTCAATCTTTTTGTAATCATACGGTCAAGGTTCTCAAAGACTTAAACCTGGATTTCAGCGTGGTCAATGACACAGATGTTGAGGGCGGCGCCTTAAAAGGCAGCAGGCTGGCTATATTACCCTATAATCCCGGGATGTCCGCAAAAGAAATAAGTGAAATCAAGAAGTTTGTGAAATCCGGTGGGAAAATCATACTTTACTATTCATTGCCCGAAGATTTGGCTGAAATTCTGGGAATCCAGCGGCATAGGTGGATTCAGCAGGAATACCCGGGGCAGCTTGCGTTTATAAAATTTAACCATAAATTAAAAGGATTACCGGAATATATATCCCAGGGTTCATGGAATACCCAAATACCGAAAATTGTATCGCCTGAAGCCAGAGTTCTGGGAAACTGGTTTGATCTGGAAAATAAAGATACAGGGATTTCGGCGGTTACCATCAATTCCAATGGTATGTTTATGGGGCACGTCATGACGCCTAACGATATACTTAATAAGAAGCAAATGTTTCTGGCTGTATTCGGTGAATTGGTTCCTGGCTTGCAGGATTATCTCATGGATTCAGCTATTAACAGCGTGGTAAAAACAGCCGGATTTGAGACAATGAAGGAATTCTGGGATTTCGTTACTTCCAACCTGTATCATGCATCAGAAAAGCGATTTCAGAAAACAACAGGTCACCTTTCTAAAGCTGTAAATCTTGCCCAAAAGGGCAAGGATGATAATGAAACGGTCTATGACCAAAGACTGGCTCTCTGGCGCGAATCTATCCATGAAGTCCAGGGGGCGTTTTTCAATTGCTTTACACCAGCAGAAGATGAATACCGGGGGTTATGGTGTCATTCGGCTTTTGGCATCCCCGGATGGGATTGGGATAAAGCTATAAAAGTCATTAAGGACAATGGCTTTAACGCCATTGTGCCCAACATGCTGTGGGCTGGTGTGACCTATTACCCAAGCGAAGTTCTGCCTGTAGCTGAAGAAGTAGAGGAAAAGGGCGATCAGATAGCCCTTTGTCTGGAAGCATGTAAAAAATATGATGTGGCTATACATATCTGGAAGGTAAACTGGAACCTGTCCAGAGCACCAAAGAATTTTATTGACAAACTCAGAAGTCAGGACAGACTGCAAAAAAACAAGGATGGACAGGAGGTATTATGGCTCTGTCCATCGGATTTCAGGAATTACGAACTGGAAGTTGATTCCATGCTGGAAATCGTGAGGAATTACCATGTTGATGGGATTCATTTTGATTATATCCGTTATCCTAATTATGATTCTTGCTTCTGCCCTAACTGCAGAAAACGTTTTGAAGAAAGCGCAAATATAAGAGTAAAAAACTGGCCTGGAGATGTAATTAAAGGTGAATTAAAAGACAAATATGTTGACTGGCGATGTGATCAGATAACCAGGGTTGTAAAAGCTGTAAGGAAAAAGGCAAGAAAGATAAATCCGGAAATTAAAATATCTGCGGCAGTATTCAAGGATTATCCCCGATGCCGTGAAACTGTCGGTCAGGATTGGCTGAAATGGATCGAGCTTGGTTACCTGGATTTTGTTTGTCCTATGGATTATACGTCGGACAATGACCATTTTGAGAATATTGTCAAAAATCAACTGGATTTAACAAAACAGCACATACCTTTGTATCCTGGACTAGGCGCGTCTGCACCAGGGTTGCCGCCGGAGCAGGTGGCCATGCAGATATACAAGGCCAGAAAAATTGGAGCTAAAGGATTTATGATTTTTAACTACGATATGTCTGTCGCCGCAGATGTTTTACCTGCTTTATATAAAGGAATTACATCACCAAAGGAATAGGAGTAATTGATGTATTGGGAAGAAAAGATTGAGACTATGGATATTGGCACGTTGCGAAGTCTGCAATTAAGCAGGCTAAGGAAAACTTTGGAAAGGGCCAAAACAACACCATATTATAAAAAGCTGTTTGAAGAAATTGGACTGGATACGGATATTAAATCCCTGGCACATATACGGGATATACCTTTTACCACAAAAAACGACCTGCGGGAAAATTATCCTTACGGCTTTCTGGCTGTTCCAAAAGAAAAAATTGTCAGGATGCACTCGTCGTCAGGAACTACCGGTCGCGCAACGGTAATATTCCATACCAGGGAAGATATTGACAACTGGTCAAACCTCGTGGCCAGATCCATATATATGACAGGCGCGAGGAGTGAGGATGTATTCCAGAATACCATGGGATATGGACTATTTACTGGCGGTCTTGGTCTGCATTACGGTGCGGAAAAAGTTGGCATGATGGTTATTCCCAGCGGAACCGGTAATAGTGTGCGTCAGATTAATATCATGCGGGATTTTGATACGACGGTAATCCACATACTCCCCAGTTATGCCTTTAGATTGCTGGATGTATTTGAATCCGAATCCCTTGATCCCCGTAAGGATGTAAAGCTGCGTATCGCTTTTATTGGCGCTGAACCTCATTCGGAGGAGATGAGGAAGAAGATCGAAGAAAGCTATGACATGGACGCTTTCAACTCCTACGGCCTATCGGAGATGAACGGCCCCGGCGTTGCCTTTGAATGTCCAGAAAAAAAAGGAATGCACGTCTGGGAGGACAGCTATTTGATCGAGGTAATTAACCCAAAAACCCTTGAACCTATGCCTGATGGCGTTGAGGGGGAGCTGGTATTTACCACGCTGAATCGGAAAGGGATGCCTATCATCAGGTACAGAACAAGAGACCTGGCTTCTTTATATACAGGCAAATGTCCATGCGGTAGAAGCCATAGAAGATTATCCCGGATAAAGGGTCGCACCGATGATATGCTTATAGTCAAGGGAGTAAATATGTTCCCTATTCAGGTTGAAACTGTGCTTATGAAATTCCCGGAGATAGGCAGGAATTACCAGATAAGGCTGGAAACCAAAGGGCACATGGATGAGATATATGTGGAGGTGGAAGTGTTATATCCTGCTGACGATATGCGGGAATACGAAGGGCTTAAGAACCGCATAGCGGCTGCGCTTCATTCGGAAATACTGGTTACACCTAAAATAATTTTACATCAACCGGGAGCAATACCCAGGGCCGAGGGTAAAGCCGTAAGGGTTGTTGATAATCGTGTTAAGGAATAATCTTCCAGAGTAATCATTGCCGGAATTTTATTCCGGCAATGATTAAGTCTATGTTATTTACCCATATTACGCAGGTTCTTTATACATATTTCCACACATTCCATAGGCGGATAGGCATAACTTTCCTGCTCAACTATATACCATTCGGTATTGCCAATACTTTCGCATGCTTCAAAGACTTCATCCCAGGGGCAATCACCTTCACCAATAAGGGCTTTATCGTTTGTAGATGAATATTCTTTAAGGTGAACCGTTATGGCTCTACCCGGGTATTTTTTTAGGAATTCCACCGGATCGGCGCCGCCATGCATAGCATTTCCTGTGTCCAACTGCATGATAACCTCGTCTTTGGTATTGCCAAAGAAGGTATCCCAGGGCAGTTCTCCATCCATGGGTTTAAATTCTATTGCGTGGTTGTGATATCCTGTCATCATACCTTCAGGTTCCAGCTTTTCGGCTATTTCGTTGAATATTTTAGCTGTTCCCATCCATGCTGCTCTGGAGTTGCGTCTTTCTTCCGGAAGTCCCGGAACGATAAGATATTTATTACCGAGTATACGCTGAAATTCTACAGTTTCTTTCAGAGCATCGCCTGTCAACAGATCAAGACCTAGATGCGCGCCGCAGACCTTCAGGCCAACATCGTCCACCATCTTACGGACATCTTTAGCTTCATGACCATAATAACCTGCGAAGTCAACACCGTCGTAGCCCATTTCAGCTACAGCTTTCAGACAACCGGCCAGGTCTTTCTGGCAATCTTCCCTTATGGAATATAATTGAAGTCCAATCGGTATTTTTCCCATTTCATTTTACTCCTGTGATTAAGGATGATATTCCAAGTTTGTCATATACAAGAAAAAGATTGCTTATATATACCTCACCAGTATATTGGTTGTCAAGCTAATATTATGAGCTTCGGATATTAGAAATCATATTTAATGATTGCTCAATATAAAATTACTGACAGCCTCTGCTAAAAGCATATTACCTCGTCCAGTCATGTGAACACCATCGTCTACAAGGCATGCTTCCAGATCGTCTTTCATAATTACACTATGCAGGTCATCAATGGGTATACCCGCTTCTTTCATTATGGAGATAGCCACCTTGTTGTAGGCTTCAACCTTCGCCTGATAGCGATCAAAGGGTTTTACCGCGTTATGTCTCGCGTCAATAACCGGTGTTGTGGTTGCCCAGGCCAGCTTGCCTTTCCATCTGGCTTTGAGTATACTCACTATCTCTTTAAGATTTTCTTCGTATACGTCAATAGGCTGTTGGTATTTCTTCGTATCCCGTTCAAATTTCAGATCGTGTAATCCGCAGTTGAAATGAATAAGGTTTGCGTTTCTGTTTACCATCCACTGGTCAATATTACTCAATATATTGCCGCTGTCGCCGCCGTTACCCGCAATTCCCAGTATTTCTACTTTATCTGCCAATCGCTGTTTAACCAGTGGGCGATAGCCCATACAGATGGAATCACCAATAAGGATAGCTGAAGGTCTATCTGCCATTTATTTCTCCTTCCATGACCTTACATATTCAATGCTGAAGGTAGACGGTAAATCTTTGTCATCAGGCATACCAAACCATTTAGGCATGGTTTCGCTGTCAAAAATCAGATACAGGGGTTGATTCCAGTGTGTGTTTACCACTATCCTCACCATTACACCATCAACATAGTATTTTATATATTCTTCATCCCATTCCAGACCGTAGACATGGTAATCATCAGCCAGGGGCCATGGTGCAACCCATACTCCACCTATGCTCCAGTGTTTCTTTTCTTCAGGTGTTCGGAAAACGTGAAGGTTCATGTTTACTTTATTTTCGTACCCCTTAGCCTTTCCACCTATTTCAAAGACATCAATCTCCGTCAACCATTCAGGAACTGCATCCTGTTGAAACCAGAATGAGCTTGATCCCCCTGAATTCATAGGCTTTGCCTTTACCTCAAAGTAACCATAGCATGTGCGGTCTCTGGTATGCAGGGCGGCTGATGAATAATCATGGTATCCATACTGCGCATATTCTTCCGGCAGTTTTTCCTTACGCATGGTTAAATGGAGTTTGCTATCACCTACCGTTACATTTTTCTCTCTGAATAAAGACGGTTGACGACCTCGCCACCATTTCATATTCAATATCCATTTATCCATGTCCAGTTGATTACCATCGAATTCATCGGTCATGGGTTCATAGATTACCCAACCTTTTTTGTTATGCTGATCAGAAAGGGGATAATCATGATTGACCCGTTGTGGCGTTTCTCCTAACGGGCCAACTCTTGTCCAGTCCTTACCGTACTCGGTTTCTCTCCATTCTATATTTTGCAGATTCATCTCCTCTCCTCCAATTGCATCATCAGCGGCAGATAAAAAGATTACTATCACCAGTATCATATACATATCTGACTCCTGATCATTTCATGGAAAATTCTTCAAATCTATCTTTTTTTGCCCTGCATATAGGACAGATGGAAGGCGGTCCGGGCCTAGCGCAGAGATAGCCGCATACATCACACCTCCAGACCTTTATCTCTTTGCCACCATCTTTAATCTTCTGAGTTTCCTCCGGATCAGTCTTACTATTTTGTTTGCTTTCTGGTCTGCGTTCGGGAATAGGCTCAGTAGGCATACCCGCGTCAACGTATTCCTGATTTACATACAAAGCGCAGTAACAGCGACCATATTCATCCAGATCTGGGTCCCGGTATTCGCAGGGACATATTATATCAAAATCAGCCATGCGGCTTCCTGATGCCATTCGACACGGGCAACTCCAGTAACCAAGCTGGTTTTCGTTGATGGCAATACCTTCTATTATGCCATCCAGAATTTCCTCATCAGGATTAAGCATGTAGCCTGTCTTTTTTGCTTCGGCCATTATTTCTGCTTTGATCTCCTCAACAGATCTCATGAAAGTTCCCTCTCTATCTGTTCTTTTTTGTACCCCACAATAACCTTGACGTCATTAATAACAAGGGTCGGGAAATTCCCACCGGGGTTATACTTTCCCATTTCCTGTATTGCTTCGTTTTTATCCTGGGACGATAGTTCATTTACGTATATGAATTCGTATGGAATTCCCAGATCATCCAGAAGCTGTTTTGTTTTTTTGCACCATATACACGTTGAAAGGGCATAGAGAGTAACTTTATCGTTAACATCTCTTTTTCCTTCGACTTTAGTCATTTTAACCATAATTATACTCCGTATTTCTACACCTCGTTAGATTTATCTCTGATAATATCACATTGTATCATACTTAAACAATTATTATCCAAAAAAACTTTCCATAACAGCTACCTTGTGATAATATGATGAGTATAGCATAATTAATCTGGCATAGAAATAACAAAAATATGGTTCTTCCGGGTTCAGTTTGTTAAAGATAAGAAACTTCTATATGCTGTCATTCCTGCTTCAAGCTTTTTGAAAAAGCTTGAAGCAGGAATGACAAGCTGAGAGA
>WJIO01000076.1 GCA_014730235.1 Candidatus Poribacteria bacterium | reverse complement strand
TCTTCCGGTTTGAGTATGGTAATAATTTGAAAATTTTCTCAGCTTGTCATTCCTGCTTCAAGCTTTTTCAAAAAGCTTGAAGCAGGAATGACAAATGGAGGATATTTTTTCTTAATTGGACAATGTCTTTTACACTTCCACATTCAAACTGGATGAGCCAAAAATTTTGATACAGACTAAAAACTTTATTTGTTACTCCGTTCTTCGCAATAACACAGGGATGTAAAATTTATGCTTGGATAAATCTGGATTATTATAACACAAATAAATTATATTATGAAGAGTAGTTTGTTATCCAGGGATAATAAACTTACTGGCCTTGTTGGATCTTGCGAATTAAGTGTGTTAAAGATAAGAAAATTCTTTATGCTGTCATTCCTGCGGAAGCAGGAATCTAGTCTTTATGTGGATCTACTGGATTCCTGCTTCCGCAGAAATGACAAGCTGAGAGGATTTTCAACTATAACCCCACTAAACCCAGAAGAACCTTAAATTATTTCCACACTCAATTCGGAAGAGCCAAACTTTATTTGTTACACTGTTCTTCGCAATAACACAGGGATGTAAATTTATGCTTGGTTGAAAAAGGTTTTATTTGACAAAGTGGTTCTATGTATATATACTAATCACTGGTCTGGAATATAATTGGATAAATTATAAAAGATGGAGAATAAATCATGAAGCCCTTATCCCGAAATGCCCTTGCTATGCCTCATTCTAGAATAAGGGAGATAATGCATATAGCTATGGATATACCTGATGCTATTCGACTGGAGGTAGGTCAACCGGACTTCCCAACACCAGAGCATGTGGTAAAAGCCGCATGTGAAGCCGCTAATTCAGGATTTACCCGGTACACACCCAATGCCGGTATTACCTCTCTTCGTGAAGCTATTGTCGAAAAGCTGAAACGGTATAATAAAATTGATACATCAATTGAAAATATTACGGTAACTGCCGGTGCAGTATGTGCTATCGCCACAACATTGATGGCCCTGATGGAACCAGACGAAGAAATACTGATACCAGATTTTAGCTGGCCTGATTACGATATGATTATAACGGTAAACGGATGGAAATATAAGCGTTATCCACTATTGAAAGATAAAGGTTTCGTAGCTGATATGGATGTTATTCCCGATTTAATAACTGATAAAACCAAGGTTATTATGCTAAACAGTCCTTCAAATCCTACCGGAGCAGTGTTTCCCAAAGAAATACAGAAGCGCTTCTTTGAAATAGCAGAGGAGTATGATCTATATCTTATATCAGATGAAACATACGACCAGCTTGTGTTTGACGCAGAGCATATAAGCCCGGCCATATATGATACAGAAGGTCGGGTAATAAGCATTTTCAGCTTTTCAAAGGTGTATTCCATGACGGGATGGCGTGTTGGATATGTTGCTGCAAGATCTGATCTTTCCCGTCTTATTACTGAAATACAGGAGCCTTATACATCCTGCGTATCCTCAGTATCTCAAAAAGCCGCTGAAGCCGCCCTTAGAGGCCCTCAGGAGATACTGGATATAATGAAAAAATCATATCGCAAACGCAGAGATATAGCTGTGGAAATACTCAAGGAAAACGATTTATTTGTATACTCACCCCGGGGAACTATATACATGCTGATTGATATTTCAAAATCAGGAATGGATTCTGAAGCCTTTGCATTATCTTTGCTGAAAGATAAAAGAGTGGCAGTCTCACCGGGTACGGCTTTCTGTCCTGATGGTGATAATTATATAAGAATATGCTTTGCCGCTTCTGAGGATAATCTGAAAGAGGGGTTGAATCAAATCTGTAATCACATAAATAAACAATGAAATGGGAAGGAGAAATTTCAATGCCAGTTATTACCGTAGAAGGTGGAAAAATCAATGATCCGGAGAAAAAACGCAGGTTGATAACAAAACTCACTGATGCAGCCTGTGAAGCATACGGAACTATACCCAAACAGGCTTTTGTGGTTATTATCAAGGAAAATGATATGGAAAATATCGGTTCCGGCGGTGAATGTCTTGCAGATCGGATGAAGAAATAGTGACAATTCCAGGTCGGTTTTATAAAACCGACCTGGAATTGAAAAAACTATCCAGGAAAGCTTCGTCAGGATAATTATCCCTACCATATCCAGTAATACTCATAGCTGCTGCTGCACTACCCAGTTTGCCACATTTTTCTAATTCCATATCCATTAGCAAACCAGCGATAAAACCAGCGGCATATACATCTCCGGCTCCGGTTTTATCTACAACATTATTTACCTTAACCGGCAAAATTGGTATACTAGAATCAGAAGTTATTATCTCAGAACCATAACTGGATTTTTTCCATACAACGATTTCAGTTCCGCATTTCAGCACGTCTTTTGCGGCATTACGAGGTGTCTTTCCTGTCATAAACTCCAGTTCTTCGGATGTGGAAAAAAGCACAGTTGTATATTCAAGGATTTCCTTAAGCTTTTCAATACCAAGCCTGCTGTATATTTCTCCCGGATCAAATGTGACCTTAGTATCCTGTAAATGCCTCAGAAGCTTTAATTGCAAAGCAACAAGATTGGTATTACAGAAAGATGCTATATGGACAACTCTGGAATTTCTTGCGTAATTTATATCTGCATCCGTAATTTTAGTATCATCATTGCACCCGGGAAATACCAGGTTTGCTCTATCCCCATCATCTTCTAACAGGCAAAGACATAAGCCGCTGTTTCCACCGCGCTGGATATGACTTTTATCAACATTTTCCAGACTATTCAGTAGTAAATCCCCCATTTCATCATTACCGGCTTTACCGATAAAACCACAGCTAAACCCCATGCGAGACAAAGCCACTGATGTATTTGCCGCCTGACCTCCGCCGCTTTTACTGACAAGATGGCTGTTTTCGTCTATGATTTTTAAAATACGTTCCCGCTCCGAGTCAGTTCCCATCCTCTCTCCACCGGATTTTAGAAGTGGTATGAGATCAACTGTATTTTTATCACTATGAAGCTGATAAAACTGATCCAGATTTAATGCACCGAAACCTATAAAATCAAGTTTTTTATCCTTCAAACAATCCCACCTTTCTTTTTGTATGCTTAATTTGATAAATGATAATAGCAATTTAAGTCCTGTATTGTCAAGAGTTACGAATTAGATCAGATTTTTATTGACCCTGTAAACAAAAGGTGTTAGAATTTCTTTAACTATAGATATTGAAATTTTACTACCTGAAAATCAGGTAAATATATTAAATTTTCAGCATAGAATTTCTTTTGAGTTCTTTAACTAAAAATAACGGAGGTAGTGTTAAAAATGAGTATAAAATGGAATTCGGATATACTGCCGGAAACAGAAATTATGAGTAAAGGTGATAAAGACCTTTTTCTTATAGCCAATGGTGACAGGCGTCGTTTTGCCAATGCTGCATGCCAGGAAGCACAGATGGAGTGCGAAAGACAAATAAAAAAGGCTTTTGATGATCTGGGTTATAATATAATACGTGCACATCCTGAGGTAGATCCTGAGATGGGTCATGGGTTTATCGAGACACAGGCTCAGGGAGCAGCAGTTCTGGCCAGTTTGCCAAAAGATGCTCCTTTAATTGTGGCTGAAGCCGTCTGGCAATACAGCAATCACATTGCTTATCCTCTCTGGGAGTGGGAAGGCCCTGTTCTTATTGCATCCAACTTTGATGGTACATGGCCCGGTCTGGTTGGCGCTGCGGGTTTGGAAGCATGTTTAACAAAATATAAATACGGTGATCACCAGAAAGGCCATTCCTTTGTCTGGAGTCATGAAGAATTCAAGGATGATGCAAGCAAAAAGCGTCTGATTCAGTGGCTGGAAACCGGCACTATTGAATATGACCTGTCCCATGTAAAAGTATTTAATCCTGCTGAATACAGGGAATACAACAATGCCTTTGAATTTGCTAAAAAAGCCGCTGAAAATTTCCTGGCAAAACCAAGAATCCTGGGAATATATGATCCCCTTTGCATGGGTATGCTGAACGCCGCTTTTGATGAAAAAGATATGGTCGGTACAGGTATACAGTTAAGAAGACTTAATCAGTCTGAATTATACGCAAGAATGCAGGATATACCCACCAGAGAGGCAGAGGGATATATTAAGTATCTTGTAGAACAGGGATTTGACCTGGAAGTAGGCTCTGACAATCTGACAGAGATTACCAGGGATGCCGTAATTCAGTCGGGTCAGATGTATGGGGCCATGGTAAGACATATTGCAGAAGAAGGCCTTATAGGTGTTGGAATTGCTTATCAACTCGGTCTGGCGAAGCTATGCGCTGCATCAGATTTAGTCGAAGCCATGCTAAACAGCACCGTCAGACCACCGGTGGAATATCGGGGAAAGATGGTTATGCCCAATGAACCTATAATGTGCGCCAATGAAGCTGATATGGGCTGCGCCGTTGACCAGACATTAAGCAAAGTTATTTATAAGGGTACTGGTCTTGAACCCACATGGTGGGAAACTACTCAGCACGACCTGAGATGGGGACATGTATATAAGAATAAGGGAAGCTATAAAGGCAAAGATCTGGATATTGATTCCTTCCTGTGGGCCTTTGAACTTTCAGGTAATACACCAGCCGGTCATATGGAAAACGGATGGGCAGATATGACAGCCGAAAGACAACCTTACGACTACTTCCCTGAGAACGGTATATGCACTAAAGGAACGGCCAAATCCGGTGAAATAATCTGGAGTAGAGTCTACATTGACCAGGGAGAGATGTGCATTGATATCGGCAGAGGCGCTGCCCTGGAACTTCCACCAGAGGAAAGCGATAAAATCTGGGCTGCAACCACCGAAGAATGGCCTCTTATGCACGCTGTAACCTATGGCGTAAGCCGGGACCAGATGATGGCAAAGCACAAATCCAACCATATTACCGTAAGCTATGCACCTGATGCCGCTACTGCCAATGAAATAATGTTTGCCAAAGCGGCTATCGCCCATGAACTTGGTTTCACTGCTAAAATATGCGGAAGCTATGCAATGGAAGACAGCCTTGAGCACAAAGTTAAGTCTTCTGATACATACGAAGGGCCCGGGTTGCTTTAATATGTGGTCAAATTGACTTTATTAAGCAAATTATTTTTAAAGGCAGGTTAAATTATTTGGCTCTTCCGGATACTATATTTCGCACTTTTTATATATCAAAACGGTAAATATAGATTTCATAAGGATTTTCGGTTTGTAGTAGGGACACGGTATACCGTGTCCCTACTACTACAAGCGCATAAATACTATATCTTTTAAAAATTGCGAAAGTATAGCGGATAGAGTGTGGTAATGATTGAAAATTCTCTCAACTTGTCATTCCTGCGAAAGCGGGAATGACAAGGAGATGAGATTCTTTCTTAATTAGACAATGTGTTTTGCATTTCCACATTCGAGTCGGAAGAGCCAATTATTTAACCTGCCTTTACCGTCTTACAGGTGATAATTATGATTGGTGCACTGCGTTTGGCTATATCCAGCAGGATAAGTGATAAAGACGATTTTAAACATATTCTAATTACATCAGACAAAGATGATTCAAAAGTATTAATATATCCCGATTCTCATGGAAATATTATATATAAACACAATGGAAAAGAATCACAGATATTAACGGCTGAAATCCCTGAACTTGTGGAAAAACTTGCTAGATCAGGTTATCATCACCTTACATGCGAGTGCTGGTCTGGTATCATGCAGATTGATATACCTTCCGAAAAGCGGGGAAAATTAAAGATTAACTACAGCCAGCCGACCAGCTTACCAGATTTGGGAGAAGATAAGAATCTTATTGATATAGATGAGGCTTCAGAATTACTGGAAGCCATGGAAATATTGAATTCCGAAGGTCACATGACGGACAATATGCGGCGTAAGTATGTCCAGGTGGACAGCTTTATAAAACTTGTATATCCATTATTAAAAAAGAGCAGTCAACAGAAAAAGGTAAAGATATTGGATTGTGGAACAGGAAAATCCTACCTTTCATTTGCCATGAACTATTTTTTAAGAGAAAAGATGCGAAGAAGCTGCCATTTTTACTGCGTTGATACAAATTCTGAACTCCTGGAAAAATGCAGGAGAATAAAGAATCAATTGAATTATGATAATATGGAATTCCGCGTCAGCAGCATAATGGGTTACACTCCGCCGGAAAAAGTAGATATTGTTTGCAGCCTGCACGCCTGCGATACGGCCACCGATGAAGCCATAGCAAAAGCTATAAAGCTGGATGCACCATTTTTACTGGTCGTTCCATGCTGTCAGCATGAGATAATTGATCAGCTAAAAGAGCATCCGTTGAAGGCCATAGCCCGTCATGGTGTTTACAAGGCAAGACTTGCTGATTTACTTACAGATGCTATGAGAACTCTGGTTCTGGAGGTGGCTGGATATAAAGTGAGTGTTTCTGAATATGTATCACCTATCTATACACCGAAAAATATTATGATACAGGCGGAGAGGATACAGAATAAAAATCCCATGGCCATGAAACAGTATATAGATTTGAAATCTACATTTGGTGATATATCTATGAAATTGGAAGATATGTTACGAGATTTTTTTTCTAATCAAATTTAACAAATGATTTTGAAGTTTTATAACGCGCTAAAAATTCCCCTAACCTCCTTATTAAGGGGGCGGGGGATAATGGGCTTCGGCCTCCTGAATTGTGATTAACCTACTAGATTAAGACAGGTAGATTCCTCAACCAAGTATATTAAAAGACGTTTCATAAAAGAGCTTTATTAAGGCCAAGCTCTTTAATGTTAATAAGATATCCGTCCCTGCTTGATGAAAGATATGCAGCATCAACAATGGCCATAGTTTGCAAATTATCTCGACCGCTATTATGTGGCTGTCTGTTTTCATTTAATGCTGATAATAATTCTTTCATACTTTCACCCATGTTCATTTTTGCCGCATTTCTTCTATTGAAAGAGTATTTTTCAGCTTCTTTGTTCGTATATTTTATAGTCAATGTTGATTCATCACCTGTAACGGCTTTTTTTTCAGAAAGGATACTACCTTTCGTTCCATCAATTCGGAAACGGCAGTCAGGAATTACTGAATGCCAATTTGATACCATAGTTCCAATTACGCCGTTTTCAAATTGGATTGTGAGGGATGTAAAGGTTTCACCTTTGACATTATCATCCCAATATCTTGTAACCGCTGAAACTTTTTTGGGTTTGCTTCCAACCAACCAGCGGATGCGATCCAGAATATGGATGCTAAATATACTTATTTCAAGTCTTTTTTCGTCTTTACGCCAACCTTTTGTTTGAGTGCGATTCTGATAATGGTCATGAGAGATAAATCTGATCTGACCAATTTTTCCGGCTTTAACAAGTTCACGCATTTTCAGGACATCCGGCATAAAACGCAGGCTTTGGTTTACAGCAAGTCCAACTCCAGCTTTTTCTGCCGCTTCTACAAAAGAAATCGCATCTGACAGACATTCCGCAAAGGGTTTTTCAACGAGTATGTGGATTCCATTATCAAAAGCAGGAAAGATTATATCTGATCTAACCGATGGTGGAGTCAGTAGACTTATAACATCAACTTTCCCTGATTCGATTAGATCGATCGCGTTTGTAAAATGATATGGTATATCATATTTGGAGCAATATTCATTCAACACCCTTTGATTTGCATCACAAGCAGCTACAACTTCACATATATCATTAGCTACTGAACGATAGCCCTGAATATGGGCGTGAGCGATTCCACCTGTTCCTACGATTCCAACTCTGTATTTTTTCATTATCATCTCCAATCTAAATCCAGATGGAAATAGTTTGTATTTGTTATCTGTATATGTTCAGTTCCATCAGCTTTCATTATATATATTTCAGTATTATCTTTATGACCACCGGAGGCAGAATAAGCTATATATGTTCCATCGGAATTCCAGCAAGCGTCTTCTGATACAGACATACTCAGGTTCTTTATTCCCGATCCATCTACATTTCTGGATGATACATAGCCACCACCGAGAAATAAAATTTTACTGCCGTCAGGTGACCAATGTAAAACCTTATTGCAGGGAGGATCAAACTGTCCCTGCCGCCATTCTTCAGGCAGACCTACTATTTCTGTATCGGCCAAACCCAATTTGTTATCATAAACAAAGGCCAGATACCTGTTATCAGGGGACCATTCGGGCCACTCCGTTTCCTCCGGCATACCTTCTATAAGTCTTTTGTGGGGTTTTTCTACATCCGATCCCTCGGAACTCCAATGAGTCCATCCCCGGGCCCATTCGCTTCGTCCTGCATACTTGATTGAATCTCCGTTTTGAATATCAGATATCCATATTTCTTCCGGGTTTCTTGGACTACTCGATTCCACATAAACCATAATTTTCTTTCCATCAGGAGACCATCGGAAATCGTATATATCATTCTGCTTTTTAAGTGCCTCAATCCTATCTGATCCGTCGGGATTCATAATATGTAAACTTACCGCGGGAGGTAAACCAGAGCAAAAGGCAATGGTTTTTCCATCAGGAGACCATGCAGGTTTGTAACTAGCATTATCATAGGTAAGCTGCATAAACCCGGTGCCATCGGGATTTATAACACAGATATTGCGATAGAAAAATGTCCACCAGTTCCTTTGGCCATATATTTCCTTGATAATAAACTCCCGGAACCCATCTCTGGTTAATTCGGATTTTGTAAATACAATCATACCCTGACTTACCCGGATAAATATCATCAAGCATGAGATTATAACAACACCTATTAAGATTTTTTTCATATATTCATATCCTTATTTTTATTGAATATCAGGAATATTATGAATCCGCACCGGATTTTTATAAAGTATTTCAGTTATATATTTTTGAGCCTTATCAATAGATAGTATTCCCTGAGATATACATTTTGCAAGACCCGTAGCAATTCCTTTTATAACCGACTCACCCTTTGCTCCCATCATCTCCACATACCGTGCATCACTTATACCACCAGCGAAATTGCTGATACTCCCCTCCCATACCATAGATTCTATCATATAAGCTATAGAACGGGCACCAAACCCCTGCCACCAGGGGCCTACAGTAACATTAGGAATTTGTTTGGCTGCGTCCATAAAATCTTTCTGCAATTTTTCATCAGCTACCAGATATTCAAATATAATATTGGGATATTTACTCCATACTGGTTCTTCATCTCTGGGGATTCGTGGTTGATAGGCTTTAAAAGCTGTAATTTCTCGTTCTTTGTCAATGAAATAATCAACACCAATTGCTGTCTGGTAGCAAATCCCGCCACCTTTTTCCCGTCTAATTTTTGAACCTATCTCATTTAATCCTTCCAGCAAGGCCCGGGTTGCGTATGCGGATACAACTATAAATTCCGTTTCCTCCAGTTTATTTTTATGATTGGTTATAATTTTGTTTACCTGGGATTCTGTTATTTCTGTATTAATACGCCTGTCAATAGGCTGGAATGTATTGGCATAAAGAACTCTACTATCCGGATTGGAGGGGGATTTTATAACTCCATGAACCCAATTTATCATGGCATTTTTCAAATCTTTTGCATTTTCAATATTTACACC
>WJIO01000075.1 GCA_014730235.1 Candidatus Poribacteria bacterium | reverse complement strand
TCTTCCGGTTTGAGTATGGTAATAATTTGAAAATTTTCTCAGCTTGTCATTCCTGCTTCAAGCTTTTTCAAAAAGCTTGAAGCAGGAATGACAAATGGAGGATATTTTTTCTTAATTGGACAATGTCTTTTACACTTCCACTCTTAAACTGGATGAGCCAAAAATTTTGATACAGACTAAAAACTTTATTTGCTACTCCGTCCTTCGCAATAACACAGGGATGTAAAATTTATGCTTGGATGAATTAAACCAAGTATAAACTTTATACTTGGTTTATTAAAATTTTTCTTGCAATTTTTTCTAAACAAAAGTTTTGCAAATGGCGAAAAGTATTGAAAATAAGCCATCTTGGATGATATAGTACCCCCAAGAATAAGTAATATCAACAAAAACAACGGGGGTACTAAGTGAATTACCTGAGTATACAAACATTAGTATCAATATTTCAAGGGTCAATATCAGTCCTTCCATTTCTCATGATTGTGTGGAAGGAATTGAAGATAGATAAAAAGTTATGTAACATGGGCATAAACAAACACCACGGAACACCATTCAACGAGAATATCCAGCATATGACCTATCTGCCATTTATAAACGCCAGTTCCATGAACCAACTGGCAGATAATCTGCCATACCATCAGAGAGTATTTACATATCTTTGGGATAAGGTAAATCCCCTTTCCTGGTGGCAACTGATAGTATCTGTGTCAGATGAACTTCTGTTTCATCAGAAGCGTTTTCCAGACATGGCAAAGAATGGAGTAATGATTCTTGATGATACTTCCATGGAGAAGTTCGGCATACACATGGAGAACATTTCAGGAGTAAGGGTCAGTAAAGGCAGAATAGGCATAGGTCATGTAGCATTTCTTGCCTGTATATATCTTCCGGAAATAGCTATTCCCATAGCCTGCAGAGCCTGGGTTCCATCCTGTGTTCCAGGATATGAGAGCAAGGTAAGTATGGCAATAGCCACAGTGAAACACTTTGGCAGACAAGCCAGGAAAGCTAATCTGAATATATCAGGAATGGTAGTTGTTTTCGACACCTGGTACTTCGCTGTGGAACTATGCAAAGCCGTGGATCAAAACCGAATGCTATGGATAACTCAGAGCAAGACCAACCGGAATTTCCTTTTTACTGATGAGAAAGGCAATCCCACTATCAAGAAGAAAGCCTCTGAACTCATCTCTATGTCAAAGAGCAAAATGAAGCTCCTGCATCGAAAAGGAGTATGGTATTACAACATTGGCCGCTGCTACCTTCCCAAATAAGGATGGGTGTATGCCATGGTTGTATATGATCCCAAACGCAGTCCACAATATTTCCTGTTAGTGACCAACAATCTGGAAGCCAATGGACCCTGGATAATTGAGGAATATAGTAAGAGATGGAAGATAGAAACAGTGATAAGGAACGCCAAACAAAGCCTTGGTTTACTTACCTGATTTCCATATGAGACATTTCAGCGGAATATCTGCTCATCTCTGCGTCTGTATGCTCAATTACATGGCTCTTTCATGACTTCGATACTCTCCCGGGATATTAACCTTTGTTTTTGATTTACAGTTCAAAAAATGGTTTTGGCGAAGAAGATTACAAGCAAGTCTTCTTGTGCGGAATGTCTGGGGTAAAAATTATCGTTATCACCCCATTGGTGCTTCATTTGACATGGGTTTTTATGTTTACCTTAAAGGTTTTTTCTCAATTATTAAATTTTGAGAGATGATATGATTCAGGGAATTATCTTGCAGAATAAGGTCATAACTACACAAAGAAAATCCACTGTAGCGAATGGACTGGCATCTGTTGAGATGATATTTTTATACTCCCTGCTAAACTGTATACTCGCTTCTCATAATTATCTCATCCTGAACGTCTGAACCAAGCTGAGTAAAATACGCACTGTATCCAGCAACTCTTATTATCAGGTCGCTGTGAAGTTCTGGATTGGCCTTTGCATCTCTTAATGTTTCTGCGTCAACCACGTTTATCTGCAACTGCTGTCCGCCCATATTCATGAAAGTAGTTGTCAGATCCTGAAAACTATCCAGCCATTCACCTGAATTTATATTGTTCTTTGAAAATTTTATATTACATACATTACCAGCAGGCCAATGGTCTATGTTATTTAGCCTTGAAACAGACTGAAGTAAAGCAGTTGGGCCATTTTTGTCCATCCCATGACATGCGCCAACTCCATCAACAAGAGGTGTTCCGCTATGACGTCCATCTGGTGTCGCCCCAACCCAGTGTCCAGCACCAACATGAGCCGTAACCGGCCACACGCCACAGGTATAGCGACCATTCCTTGAATCCACCTGTTTCCATGAGAAATCTGCATGGATAGCATTAACCTCATTTGCCAGATTATCCACTTCTTCTATACCGTTTCCAAACTTTGGCGCGCTATTTATTAGAACCTGGCTTATAAATTCTGCTCCTTCAAAGTCATTCAATAGAGCTTCATGTAGTTCTGCCCATGTGATTAACTTTTCCTCGCAGACACAAAGCTTTATAGCCATCAGGCCATCATAGACATTGCTGGGACCGTAGATAGCAATCCCCGGTAAGTTATATCGAGTTCCACCGAAAACCAGATCACGCCTGTTTTCGAGACAATCGTCAAGTAGAGATGACATAAGAGGACAATATCCCGTGCGCTTTTGCTGTTCTCCTGCGATGTGTGTTGCAAGTATATTCAGTCCAGCCAGATATTCCACCTGGGTAACATAGGCTTGCCAAAGGTCATCAAATGAAAGAAAAGTTTTCGGATTGCCAGTAGGAAGCCCGATCTGTTTATCTGTTATCATTGACTTTCCGTCATTCAGTGCCAGTGCAAGAGCTTTTGCGATATTAATATGTCCTCCTGCTGTAACTCCCTGCTCCTTACCCGGTATGCTGGCTTCTACACAGCCAACAATCCCGTAGCCAATGGCATCTTCATGAGATACACCATGAGCTATTAATGCAGGTATTATGACTTGATCATTGAAAAGTGCCGGCAGACCGAGTCCTTTTGAGATCGCCTGATGAACATGTCTCCAGAAGTCAGGGGATATATTGGGGTTCCATCTTACAGATAGTGCTGGTTGATGAACATGTAGAGCGATAGTGGCATCAATACAGAGAAATGACAACTCATTAGATTGATCATTACCATCTTGATCTTGCCCACCCAGAGTCATGTTCTGGAAAGTTGATTCCTTGATGCGTGTGCCAACGTTCTCCATAAACTTGACCCACAGATTAAGCACCAATTCCCATGCTTGCTCTCTAGACAGCGCGCCTGATTCAATATCCTGAATATAAAATGGATACATATATTGGTCAAATCTACCTGCTGAGATTGACCAGCCATATTGCTCAATGTGCATTGCCAGATGTACCAGCCAGAAGCATTGAATAGCCTCGAAGAAATTTCTTGCAGGTTCAGCAGGAACATGACGACATGCTCTGGCAATCCGTCTTAACTCGTTTTTTCTTACAAGATCACTTTCGCTACTTACCTTCTGATCTGCCATATCTGCATAGCGATTAGCCCACAGGATAATACCTTCTCCTGCTATTTTAACTGATTCCAGAAAAGCTTTTCCCTCTAAGTCACTCTCAGGAGTATTATTCAGTATTTCATCTGCCTCAGCTATAATGAACTTAAAACCACGATTTAAAGCTTTTTCATAATCTACAATAACATGCCCGAATCCACTTGATGTTCCTGTACAGAAACCCGCCGCGAGTTCACTCTCCACCAGCTTTAATCGCGCAGGATGGGCAGATTTTACCATAGCACCTATACATCGGTCATGCCAGTAGTCCCATATCGCTGTTGGTGTATTCTTGCGATTCAAACCATGAAGGTTAAACTCAGGATAAACTGACCGCGCCCCCAGTGAAGATGCACGCTGTCCGACAATAAGTTCTCCTTCACGAATAAATATTGGCATTTGGGCAAATACGTCATATAAAGCTTTTGCTCTTCTCAAAGCCGAATGCTGTCCCTCTGTTTTCTTATATGATTCAGTTATAATCTTTGCTCGTTCAAAACAGACACTGTTTTTTGTCTCGAAAAGTTCGGCTTTAAGCCTATTAACACGTTCAGTAACTGGAATCATCATCCTCTCCTCTACCAATGCCATGAACTTATTCTGTTCTTTTATGTCTGTAAATATTCCTGCGCGACTATAATAGTCAAAAAGACGATAGTAATTACTATTATAGCAAAGGTTTAATATAATATATAGGGAAAATCGCGAAGATTACACCACAAAATAATGAACTGATCCGGGTCAGAATTTGCTAGTCTGAGGAGGGTTTGGCTTCATGTATTGTGCCGAAATTGCGTAGTCTTCGTGAAGCAACTGCCGTCAGAAGCACGACCAGGATAGTTCCAATCCCGCCACTCACAACTGAAAAGACAGGCCCAAACCAATGGGCAACAATGCCTGATTCGAATCCGCCCAGTTGGTTTGAGGCGCCGATAAACACGCTGTTGACTGCGGATACTCTACCGCGCATTTCATCTGGAGTCAGCAACTGAATGAGTGTGTGCCGAATTACCATACTTACATTATCAAACAAACCCGTCAGAAATAGCATAGCCAGCGATAGCCAGAATGACTTTGAGAACCCGAACACAATAGTTGCTACGCCAAATCCCGCTACTGCCAATAGCAAGTTTCGCCCGGCACGTTTCATGGGTGGGAGATATACCAAGAGGATTGCCATACAAAACGCTCCGGCTGCAGGAGCAGCGCGGAGCATACCGAAACCGCGCTCACCTATCTGAAGTATATCTCTAGCGAATATAGGCAGTAAATAAACAGCACCACCCAGCAGGACAGCAAACATATCCAAAGCCATGAGAGTCAGAACAAGCCTTTCCTTCTTGACAAAATTGATACCAGCCAGTAGTGTCCGGATCGATGCGCGCTCTGACTGTTTGGGAACTTCTCTTATCGTTACCCTCAACAGCAGGAATATGTAAGATAATGATCCAGCAGCACAGATGACGTAAGCGGCAGGGATGTTCCACAGCAGAATAAATCCGCCGATTGCCGGACCAAAAACAGATATCAGTTGTCTTATACTGCTGCTCCACGTCACGGCATTTGGAAACACTTCCCGGGGAACAATCTGCGGTAAGAGTGCAGTTCGCGCAGGTCTTCCCAGAGCCATGATAGTTGCATCGAGAAATAAAACGATATACATAAAAACCACAGGGCTTTTGGTATATGATAGCACCGCCAGACCCAGAGAGGTCAGAGTCGCTCCTAAAAGAGAGAGTATCACAACCTTGCGCCGGTTAAAGGCATCAGCCAGGTATCCAGCAGGCAAAGCAAGGAGCATTGTGGGCAAACCTTGCATCAGGGCGGTGAGGCCAAGAGCAAATGCCTCGTCAGTACGGTTGTATATCTCCCATGCAATAGCCATTCCCTGAATACGCACCCCGACCATGGTGAAAATGGTGCCAAGGATATACAGGCGATAATTCCGTTGGCGCATTGCGAGGTAGGGATCATGTTTTTGTGAATTCTTATACGATGTTTTTTCTTCTTTTTCCATATCCTATTGCATCATGCTTTGAATCTGATTTACTCTTTGTTGAGTTTTCTTATTCTTTTCAATCACCAGTTCCGTCATTTTCACAGCAGTCTCATAAAATTTATCCCAACCTGAGCATTGCTTCAGGCCTTCCATCCATTTCTGAGGAGCAGAATCCACACCATTGAGCGCTCCACATATCTGTCCATTTAAGCTACCCAGAGTGTCTGCATCACGTCCTGTATTAGCCCCACCTATCACGGCCATACGCGTGTCGCCTCGAGAAGCCTTAAAGATACCAAAAGTCAGTGCTATTACTTCCTGTGGATCAATGGCGGCATACTGAAGACACTTTTCATAAAGACCTTCTCGTGCAGAAAATACATCATCATACCTGCTGGCCACCTCTACAGCCTGAATTAAAGTATCCTTTAGATTGTCCGGATCTCGTTTGTCAAAGGTGATAATGGACTTGGCAGGAGCAACTTTAATAGCGGCATCAATTACGCTTTCGCAGTTAGCTCCAGGACGAAAGGCCTCAGCAATAGCCGCGGCAATAATGCCCGGTATGAAAATATCAAGATCTCTCTGAACAATTGATGATAAGTTGACACCGTCTACATATGCGCTTTCGGGATCGCCAGCGTTGAAAATACCCACCGGATTGATTGCCATCAGACCAGAACCGGTGACAATATTGAGCGCACCGCTGAGTCGTGGGGAGTATCCCATTTTCAGGAGTTCATAGGTGTTCCTGAGGCAGAAGAAAAACTTGATGGGATTCATCTCCTTGAGCCAGTATTCGGCATAATCTTCAACCAGTATTGGTCGTCCCTTATCAATATAGCAATGGCAAAGGATCTGACCTAGAGCAGTGTCGTCTGTTCCCACATCGAAACCAGTGTCTCCACCCTTCAAGTCTGCCCAGGGGTCTTCCAGACGACCATATTTTTCCTCTATATTCTTATAATGCCAATTTTCCACCGGGCGGCCCAGATTATCTCCAATAGCACCAATGGCAAGACAGCCAAGTACCTTCTTGAATAACTGAGTGTCTTCCACATTAATATCAATAGTTTTAGCACTCATAACTGTTCCCTCCATTTACAACTCAATATTTTTATTTAGATTCAGTAAGTGTAAACCAACCTTTCTAAATACGTGTCTGCTCTTTACGCACTGCAAATAATTGGCTGCAATTTATATGTCACGAATATATCAGTTTGCCCACATATCATGATACTTCTCCATTGCCCGGACGGTGGCTTCGATATTTTCAATGGGAGTACCCGGATAGACTCCCCAACCAAGACTAAGTCCACCTTCTGGTGAACCCAGGATTCTTATGCAATTCTTAATATGGATGTCGATCTCTTCCACTGTGCCAAAAACTGTGATATTTTGTCGGTCAATGTCCAGAGCGATGTGAACTTTCCCTTTGGCAAGTCTTTCCAGATTATCCAACCCGTTAACCAGATCTTGTGGATTCAGACTTGTCACACCGATCTCAATAAGGTCGGGAATAATGTCAACTATGTAGCCATCGGTATGAAGGCTTAATGGAACATTCCGCTCACGAGCCAGACCAAATATACGACTGAAACCGGGTTTTAGTAGTTTCCGCCACGCTTCAGGACTAACAGGTAATCTGTCCTGCATCCCTAGATCGTCACCGCCACCCACATGCGTTGCTCCACAGTCAAGACTGGCTTTTACGATCTCGTACCAGTAGTTAGTTACAATATCCCGGAGTTTATAGATCCTGGGATTTTCCTCCGCCACATCGATCATGAAATTCTGAAAGCCACGTAAATATGTCAGACGCAGGAATAGAAACCCATGCTCCATGCCAGCGCTATGAACCTTCCCTTCTTGAGATTCCCTGGCTTTTTTCTTGATGTTCTGGACTGCTTCTTCTACCGAAGGAGGCTGCCATGACTCGAACTTGTCCCAGCTATCCAGCGGATGTTCGATGACTTGACCGTCAAGATCCATCCCTGGAAAATGCCAGAGGCAACCCCATGCATCACGACTCTTATGTTCAACAGAGCGCGGTGAATCACTACTTGGTTTGCCACCTATTCTAACGTGGGGACATTCTTCTTTGAGCTTTTCCAATCTCTCTTCATGGGCCTGCCAGATGGTGTAATTGATACCCGCACCGCACGGTACCAGGCCCTTGGGATTCTTTTTCTTTGAGTTTTGCATCGTTTTCTCCTGTAGAGTTCCTATCTGTTCGGATGTTAAACCCGTTGGATAGGCTTAAATATGTTATTATCCATATCGTGGTAAACTGTATCCTATTCATGAAGGATTTTTCCAAAGACCATCACTTAGCAAATTGCACCACCGGGGCCTCCAGTAGGCCTGATGGGTAAAGCATATAGTTTTCCGAGAAGGCTTTGCCACTGGTCACAAAATTACCTGGCCCATATCCATTTGCTCTTAATGGTATCTGGTGTAGAGGACCAAAAGTGTTTCGTCGAGTTAATCTTTCCACCAGGCCGACTGATGGAGAATGCTGGCAGGATAGTCACGCTTTGCCTCTCCTTGCATTGTATACCATGAAAGATGCTGGCAACGTAAATTAATTCCAAAAAGCACCTGCCAATCACCAACGGCTTTGTGACTTTCGAAATTCATCGGCGCAAGCGTTAGTCAATTGAAACCACTCTTTGCCAAGATATTCTGTTGCCAATCCAGTGCGCGAGTG
>WJIO01000074.1 GCA_014730235.1 Candidatus Poribacteria bacterium | reverse complement strand
CATTGGAATTTATGAATATAACTGAGGTAGCGGATTTTTCATAATATTAATAAATATTTGATTAACCAGAAAATATCTGGCTTTTCAGGGTTGAACCTGGTAATAATAAGAAACTTTTTTTGTGCCGTCCTTCCTGCAAAAGCATGAATGACAGATTGAGAAAATTTTCAAATTATTACCACACTAAAGCCGGAAGAACCATTTTTATTTATATTTATTTGTATTATGTTATGTATTAAGAAAAGAAGCCAGTGATTTGTTCTATAACTAATCTAAACAAAATTGCTTAAGTCTCTGTGTCAGATGTGATTTTAAACTGTTCCAGGAGGAGAGCAAATGGGATTTGTAGATGGACTTAAAAGCCTCGGTTGTCATTGTATGAGTGGTTTCTTATTGAAATACTTATCTGATGCCTCTGATGAAAAAATAGTTAAATTATTAAAATATGCTGAGAAATTTCCAAGATACCAATATGAAGACATTCACGAGGGTGTTGCATATATAGCCAAGGTATGTGAGGAAGGCCACCCGGCCATGCAGGTGATTAAAAGAATTATCACCCAGGTTCATCCTAAAGTAAGGAGGAAGATCTTAGAAAATTGGCTTATTAATTCGTTCTTTTTAGGCGCAAACAAACGAGATGATTATACTCGTGAATATGGTTGTTATCCACCAACTTTGATGGTTATAAGCCCTACCATGAGATGTAATCTTAATTGCTACGGTTGCTATGCTTCTGAATATACCAAGAAAGATTCAGACCTTTCTTATGAACTTGTAGATCGTATTTTTACAGAAGCCAAGAATATTGGTATACATTTTATTGTTGTAAGTGGTGGAGAACCTTTTGTTCGTAAAGATTTACTTGATCTTTATGAAAAACACAGTGATATAGGTTTCCAGATATATACCAATGGTTCTTTGATTGACCAACCTACAGTTGAAAGGCTGGCTGAACTTGGCAATGTTATGCCATGTATAAGTATTGAAGGTTTTGAAAAGGAAACTGATGAACGAAGAGGCAAAGGGCATTTTAACACCATAATGGATACCATGGACCGTATGAGAGAAGCAGGTATGGTCTTTGGCTTTTCTGTTACATCAACACGACATAATACCGATATTATTATCAGTGATGAATTCATGGCCATGTTGGTGGAAAAAGGCGCGACCTTGGGATGGTATTTTACATACATACCAATAGGAAGAAATCCTGATATATCTCTTATGCAAACACCCGAACAACGGGATAAGCAACGCCAGCGAGTGAGTGAATTGCGAAATAATTATCCTATACTCCTGGCTGACTTCTGGAACGATGGATGGCTTACCAACGGCTGTATATGCGCTGGTGAAAGATACTTCCATATAAACGCTCACGGTGATGTGGAACCCTGTGTCTTTGTGCATTATGCGATGGATAATATCAAAGAAAAACCCCTGGCAGAAGCCCTGAATTCTCCATTATTCAGAAAGATGAGAGATAGGAGACCTTACTGCAAGAATCCACTCAGACCCTGTACTCTTATTGATGTACCGGAAATTTCTCGAGAGGGTTTCAATACACCGGGAGTTTATGCCACTCATCCGGGTGCAGAGGTTTTGTTTACAGAACTGGTTGATTATATAGACGAATATACTGCCGAATACGGCAAATTAGCGGATAAGGCCTGGGAGGAACATCCTTCCTTAAAGCCAGTAAGAAAAGTTAAAAGTAAAATTGGAGAGAAAGAATCTGAAGCTCTCCTTAATGTAGAAGTGGTAGCAGGTGGAGAATAAATCCCAAATCTATAGGTTTACAGAATTGCTTTTCATCCGCGTTTGGATTTATGAAGGATGAAAACAACGCAAAAATATCTTGATCCGGGTGCTGTTTCCAGACTTGGCGGAATGGAACTTGTAGCGCGCCTGGTAGTGGAAGGTTTTATATCAGGAAGACATAAAAGCCCTTACCAGGGGTTTAGTGTAGAATTTGTTGAACACCGGCAGTATATGCCGGGGGACGAAATCCGTTACATTGACTGGAAAGTATACGGCAAGTCGGATAGGTTCTATATAAAAAAATTCGAGGAAGAAACTAACCTCAAAAGCTATATACTGTTGGATACCAGCGGTTCCATGGCTTTCAAAGGTGAAGAACCAAAGACAAGAGGTTTCCTGAGAAGAAATGTCAATGAAGATAGGGATAAATCCAGTTCCAGTCATAACAACCTGACAAAGCTGGAGTATTCGTCCTATTTAACGGCTTGCTTATCATATCTGATGTTAAAACAGCGGGATTCTGTGGGCCTTGTGGTCTTTGACGACCAGATGAGAACTTATATACCACCGCGTCTGGGGCCCAAGCATCTCCATGTTTTGCTTTCTAAATTAGAAAAAGCATCACCCGGAGAGGAAACCAGCATAAGCGCAACTTTTCATGAACTCGCCCAACGAATTGTAAGACGAGGTTTGATTATTATTATCTCAGACCTGCTTGACGATCCGGAAAGCGTTATCAGGTCATTAAAACATTTCAGACACAAGAAGCATGAGGTTATAGTTTTTCAAATACTGGATCCTGCCGAAATATCCTTTCCCTTCCAGGGCCCGATTCTATTTAAAGACCTGGAGACACAGGAACAGCTATCCATCGAAGCAGAGATATTAAGGGATGAATACCTCCAGCATATGAACGCCCTCATTGATAAATATAGGGCTGGCTGTAGAGCGAATTCCATAGATTACGTCCTTATGGATACTTCTGTTCCTTTTGATTATGCCCTTTCTTTGTATCTCTCCAAGCGTAAAAGGAGATAGCAGATTTTGAGTTTCATCAACCCCCTTTTGATGATAGGTCTTTTGGCTGCTGGTATACCATTAATACTCCATTTGTGGAGCAGACGACAGGCGAAACTGGTGGATTTTTCCCACGTTCAGTTTCTTATGTCTTTACGTCGCAAACGGATAAAGCGTCTTAGGCTTAAACAGATACTTATTTTAATAATGCGTATGCTTATTGTAGCCTTGATAGCCATGGCCCTGGCCCGTCCTATATTAACCAGCAAGTGGGCTTTAGCCGCCGGAGGAGATCCAAATTCCAGCGTTGTTATAGTCCTCGATAACTCTTACAGCATGGGATATGAAACCTTTGAGGGCACCAAATTTGACATAGCCAAAGAAAAAGCGTTGAATATATTGAGCAAGCTAAAATCAGGTGATAAAGCTTCCCTGATACTCATGTCGGATGCACCTGATGTTATATTCAAACAGCTTACATCAAACATCCAGCAGGTGATGAGCACTGTAGAGCAATCCGAATTATCCCACAAAAGTACCAGAGTATGGTCTTCTATGCGGGAAGCATATTCTATTTTGAATAAGTCAAATCATCCCTATAAAAGGGTTTATCTAATAAGCGATCTTGTGGAGAACGCTTGGAAAGAATGGATTAACCCTGAGGTGGAATCAGGTTCTATTGATAAAATAGTTGTGAGAGTGGGAGAAGAAGGGAAAAATCACAGGATAGAAAGTATATCCATGTCAAATATTCCGGTAGGAATGGGAATATCCACAAATATATCGGCAGAAATTGCAGGGATTGATAAATCTCAAGAAGTCACAGCGGAATTGTTTATTGATAATGAGAAAAAAAGCCAGACAGTTGTTACCGGTGATACGGTTTCCTTTAATCATGTTTTTGATAGCCCGGGTTCACATATAGGACGTATTGAATTAACACCGGACAGGCTTCCCCTGGATGATACCCGATATTTTGCCGTAAATGTCCTAGGGCAGATCAGGGCTTTGTGTGCTGGAGATTACCAGTTTTACGTTAATCTGGCCCTGAATCCGATAACATCCCTTAATCCTGAAGCGGATTTTTTAATACTTCCCCTGGAGGTTGATGTAGATGAGTTGGATTCACTTTCCCTGGAAGAATACGATATACTTATACTTACCGATATACCCGCTGTTCCGGATACAACAATTCAGGATGTGGAGAACTTTGTATTGAACGGCGGTAATCTTCTGGTTTTTCTGGGCAACAGAACCTCACCAAATTGGTATAACAGCAAATTTAAACTAATGCCCGGGGCTGTTGGAGAATTACAACGGGCTGAGAATAAGCCTTTTCATTTGTCCGAATGGGATAGAAGTCATACTATTTTTCGGCTTTTCACAGGAGCAGATGAAATCCTGGAATCCATAGAATTTTATTCTGTGTTTGACATAGAACCTGAGCCTGATGCAAAAGTTCTGGCCCATTTCAACAATGATATTCCAGCGGTGATGGAAACTGAAACAGGATGGGGTAAAGTGATATTATTCAATACATCGCCTGATACTATGGTGTCTAACATAGCTTTAAGACCGGAGTTTCTCCCCCTCATACAGCAGACGGTCTTTTCTCTGGTTTCAGGCGTTGAGGATTTGAATTTTCAGCAGGATGGAAGAAATATACTGATTTCTGATACCTACCGGGAACAGATAAGGGAAAATATGGATTCCACACCTAAAATTATCGATCCCGAAGACAAAATTTTCACCCCTGTAATTTCCGATGTGGAAAAGGGGAAAACGATCCAGTATGGGCCAGTATCAGAATCGGGGATTCACCGTATCGAATTTAAATCTTCCGGTGGACTTCATCACTACTATTTTGCTGCCAATATTGACACATCCGGAGAATCAGAAATAAAACTAATCAGGGATAGGGAAATCTCTGATAAGCTTGGAAGTAATACAAGTTTTATAGACGTAGACCAGGAATATGCCGAGATGAATATACGCTCAGACCGTTCCGAAGGCAGGAGCGATCTATCTTCAAGGCTTTTACTGGCTGCACTGATCCTGATGTTACTGGAAATACCATTAGCTAATAGACGTAAATTAACCTGAAAGAATTTTTGATGCAATATTCAACTTCATTACCTTTATGGATAGGATTTGCAGGCCTGATACTAACGGCTGTAGCTATTGCTGTGTTTTATCATCGAACAGGTATGCCAATTACTAGATTTACCCGTTATCTACTTATTGCGCTGCGCGTTCTGGCTGTAGCACTTATTCTGTTTTGCATACTGGAACCAACTCTCATAACAAGGGAAAATATACAACAAAAACCAAACCTGTTGATCCTTGTGGACAATTCCCAGAGCATGTCTCTAACCGATATGAAATCCGGGGAAACTGATGAAATCCCCCGCATTGAGATAGCAAAACAGAGCATTATCTCCCAGGAATCAGATGTAGTTGAAGATCTGGCCGAGAGATTTAACCTGCATTTTTATCAATTTGACTCCGATTGTATATCTGTTGAAACACCTGCTTTTTCCGCCGATGGAAACCTTACTGATATGGGAAAAGCCATATCCAAAGCAGCGAATGATTGGCGAGGTCAGTTAAACGCCGGTATCCTAATGTTATCCGACGGCGGCAATAACTCAGGTCCAGAACCGTTGACCGCTGTAAAGCAGGTTGGACTTCCTGTATACACTCTGGGGATCGGCAATACGGAAATGCCCAGAGATATTCAAGTATCAAAGGTTGATGTTACACCTATTGCTTATGTTGACCATATTTTGAACATGCAAGCCCTGATAAACAGCAACGGATATGACGGTCAACAGGTTCAGGTTACCTTGAATATGGGAGACGGTACACAACCGGGAGCGCAGGTTCTGGATTCCGTTCCTCTTGTTCTGGATAGTCAAACCCGTCAACAGGCTGTGGAGCTGCAATTCAAACCACAACAGGAAGGAACTTTTAATTTTTCTGTTAAAATAGACAGCGATCCTGAGGAGATTACCGCTCAAAATAATATCTATCCCTTTACCGTTGAAATTGTAAAAACCAAGCTCAGAGTTTTGTTTCTGGAAGGAACTCCCCGATGGGAGTTTGCTTTCATGCGACGGGCTATAGAGAAAGACCCGAATATAGAGGCAGATTTTCTTGTGACTACCAAAGCAAAGGCCTATTATTACCTGGGAGAGGATGAAAATGAAGTCCAGCGATTTCCTGAAAACCGGGAAGAACTTTTTTCCTATGATGTTCTGATTATAGGTGATATAAACCTGGATTTCTTTAACTCGGTTCATCTGGATATGATTAACGATTTCGTTGAGGGCAAAGGTGGTTCTGCGGTATTTCTGGCCGGGGGGAAATCCTTTGGCCCGGATGGATTTGGAAATAGTAGTATTCAGAAGATGATGCCGCTGGAGTTGGGGGGATCAAGGGCGATCAAAATAAAATCACCTTTTAATCCTGCTCTTACACAGGAAGGCCTACGACATCCGGTAACGAGGATAAGTGAAGATCAGACCCAGAATATATCAATCTGGCGGGATTTACCAGTCCTTACCAGCTTTTATAGAACTTCAGGTGTTAAACTTGGTGCGACTATACTTGCAGAATATACCGATGGTGCTACCAGCCTGCCTATAATAGCCTTTCAGCGATACGGAAACGGTGTTGTTATGATGATAACCAGCGACAATCTGTGGCGATGGTCTTTTGGAGGTTATCCTTACGGTATGAACGATTCGTATTATCGCAAATTCTGGTCAGGTGCTGTGAGATGGCTGGCGTCGGTCAGTACCCGGGCAGATCTTGTAAACGTGGAGACGGATAAAGGCTCTTATTATAAAGGCGAAAATGTTAAGATAACAGTTTATGTTTATGACGAAAGCTATACACCTCTGAGTGATGCGAATCTCAGCGGTAAAATACAAATGTTAGACGAAACCAAAAAAATAAATTTGAAGCTGGTTTCTGAGGGCAATGGAAGATATACAGCGGAATTTGTACCAGCCAGAGAAGGACGCTATGAGGTTTATGTAAAGGCTGATTACGCTGGTAAAAATCTAGATGAAGCAACGACTGAATTTGTAATACAAAAAGCTGTGTTGGAATTTCAGGATACACAGCTTAACGAAGGTTTGTTAAAAAATGTTGCCGAAACTTCCGGTGGGGTTTATCTGCATGTTAGCGAGGTATCTGAACTTCCTGAAACGATAAAGGATGTAGATGTCAGACCTTTTAGCTCGATCAGAGAACGTTCTATATGGGATAACTGGATCGTGATGCTTATGGCGGTGGGTATGTTGACTGCTGAATGGATTTTACGTAAGAGAAATGGTATGGTATAATTTAAGATGTAGCATTTAAAGGAAGGGATATAATGTCTAATTCATCTATTTTCCCAACATTTGATATTGAAGACAGAACTTTTTCGAAACTTATTCTTGGTCATAATCCATTTCTAGGCGGCTCCTACATGAGTCAGGCCCGTTCCCGATTGTATAAAGAAACTTTTACCGATTCCAAAGCGATAGAACGTATTATTGTCAAGTCCATCGAAATGGGAGTAAGGGGAATGATGGCAAGTCTCAGTGATGGCTTCTCGGAACTTCTTAAGAAGGCACAGCTGGAAGCTGCGGATAAGACGGGTGTTTTGCTGCCGACAATTATGATTATCAACCGGGATTTCGAGGATCATCTGGAAACCTACCGGAAGTTAAACTGCCAGGTTATGCTTATTCACGGTCAGATCTCAGATGCTCTGTTTATTAAAGCCAAGAGGACAATGCAACCAGAATTCTCTCAAATGTTAAAGCGTATCCGTGAGGAGGGTTTTATTCCCGCCATGTCAACTCACAACGCAGGTGAGGTTCTTCCTGCTGCGGAATCATTCGACGCTGTGGCGGTAAATACACCAATCAACAAGATCATGTGGCGAATGTGTCCCTGTGAGGAAATGGTGCTTAACGCTATTCGAAAAACAAAGAAAAAAGTTATTGCCATGAAAACCCTGGCCATGGGACGTATAGCCCCTCAAGAAGGTATGGCTTATATCTGCCGTTTGCCGGAAGTTGACGGAATTGTGGTGGGAATAGGACATGAGTATGAGGCAGAAGAGACATTCGGGGCTGCCCATGACTTTCTTTAAATTCAAGCTATGTAGATATTGGGGGATTTGAAATTTTGCTTTATAGAATCATTGTTATATTATCCATAATTATCATATTCACATCGCCGCTTTATGCCCAGGACGAGGAAAAATTCACCATTGCCCGGTTGCGGTATAAAGGCGGGGGAGATTGGTATTTTGGCCAGACGCAGATACCCAATCTGCTCAAGGAACTTCACAAAAGAGCCGATATGCATACTGCCGATAAACAGGCTGTTATACAATTGACAGATAAGGAACTCTATTCCTACCCTTTCATTTATATGACCGGACATGGTAACGTATCTTTCAGCGATGAGGAGGTTAAGGCTTTAAGGCTTTATTTGACTCGCGGTGGATTTCTCTGGGCCAATGACGACTACGGCATGGATAAGAGCTTCCGAAGGGAGATGAAGCGCGTTTTTCCTGATAAAATTCTTCAGGAAGTACCTTTTGATCATGAGATATATCATATACTATACAAATTTCCCGAAGGTTTACCAAAGATTCATGAACACGATGGCAAACCACCCAGGGGTTATGGTATTTTCCATGAAGGCCGAATGATTGTCTTTTATGATTACGAAAGCGATATTGGTGATGGTCTGGAAAACCCGGAAGTTCATAACGATCCTCCTGAAGTCAGGGAAAAAGCTATTAAAATGGCCGTGAATATTGTAATTTATGCTTTGACTCATTAGTTAAAAATTCTTAGCTCTTCCGGGTTCAGTGTGGTAAAGATAAGAAGCTTCTTTATGCTGTCATTCCTGCGAAAGCGGGAATTCAATCTTTATGTGGATCTACTGGATTCCTGCTTCAAGCTTTTTCAAAAAGCTTGAGCAAAAAGGAATAAGAGTTTCGCAGGAATGACAAGTTTAGGCATAACCACACCCAACCCGGCAGAATCAAATTCTTTAAGTCAGTGAATTCCTCTTTAGATGAAGATTGATTAATAAATCGGATAATAAACACTAAAGTTTAAACCTCACTAAAAAATACCCCTTGTTCCCCCCCTTTGGAAAAAAGGGATATGAGATTCTTCACTCCGCTCAGAATGATAAGTATGTATTATCAGAATGACAAATATGAGCTCAGGGGATTACCCGATTAAATATTCAATCTTCATGAAAAGAGGAAAAATATGAAGAAAGATTATCTAACACGCGCTGGTATTATTCTTGCCGTATTACTCCTGGGTATGAAGTTGTGGGCAAGTGTCGTCACCAGTAGTATGTCGGTCCTATCCGATGCCCTTAATTCCTTCCTGGATATATTCTCATATTCGGTAATCCACATAAGCGTAAAACTCCATCACAGCGAATCCGACCAGAATCATCACTTCGGCCACCGACGGGCTGAACCTATCGCCAGTTTTATCATCGCAATTCTTGCCGCTATTTTAGGCGCAACGATTATTAAGGATTCTTTCCTAGGCATATTTGAAGAGCATACGGTTAAGCAAAATACATTTGCGGTTGGTATAATGATTTTTGCTATATTCAGCAAGCTTGTTATAGCCGTTCTTTATAAGTTCTCAGCAAAAAAGCACAAAAGCACCGCCCTTGAGGCAAGTTATATAGATTCGAGAAACGATGTTTTAGCGTCAGTCATTGCAATTATGGGTATGCTGATAGGTGGATACTGGGACCATATCTTCGGACTTATAATAGGTTTGTGGATTATGTATTCAGGAACTTCCCTGGGGTATAAAAACTTAAAGTATTTAATGGGCAATGTGCCATCAATTGAAATTATAGATTTAATCAGACTGGAAACAATAAATGTAAATGGAGTAATAGGGATAAACGATCTGCGAGCCCATTATGTAGGTGATGTTGTCCATGTAGAAATCCATATTGAGGTAGATGAAAAACTAAATATCAAAGAAGCTCATGAAATTGGTATAACTGTCCGGGACAGACTGGAGAATTTGCAGTCTGTTCAAAAGGCCTTTGTCCATATAGATCCTATTTCGGAAATAAGTCAGGGCTTGAATGTATGACTTACACCCTGTATAATGTGTGGAAGTGATTTTAGAAAACAGTTTGAGCCATTCCTAAAAATTAAAAAGGAGAGCTAATTATGCTTAAATCTGCGTTTCTGGGTTGTGGTGGACGTTCAAGGGGACATTACCACGCTTATAAACATGTAAAAAATGGTGAGTTGTTGGCTGTTTGCGATATTAACGAAGAACTGCTTAACACTCGCGGCGAAGAATACGGTATCCCTGAAGAAAAAAGGTATACCGACATTCATGAGATGCTGGACAAAGAAAAACCCGATGTTCTGCATATCGTTACTGCTCCTATCTGGCGTGTCGAGTTGATGACTATAGCGGCAGAGCATGAAGTTCCTGTGGCTATTGTTGAAAAGCCCATAGTTCTGCAGGGTGAGGACTGGAAGCAGATTCGGGATTTAAACAAAAAATGCAAGACTAAATTCGTAGTCAATACCCAGCTTCATTTTCATCCTGACAACATGATGTTGAAAAAAGATGTAGCTGATGGTCGTATAGGCGATGTAAGGTTCATCGAAGCCAGTGCCCGGTCTACTGTCTGTGATCAGGGAGTCCATGTATTGGAATTGGCCCAGTCATACAATGGTTTTGCCTCCCCAACCCGGGTATTTGGCAACGTGGCAGATCCGGGCCCTATTGATTCCCGTCAGCCTTCACCGGCTACGGCCTGTGGTGCTATTGAATTTGAAAACGGCGTTCGGGTTCAGCTTCTATGTGGTTCAATTGCCCCGGAAACTATCGAAGGTGGGGGAACATGCTCCCATAAGCGCGTCGCTGTTTACGGCACAAAGGGATTTATCCAATGGACTATGCATTGGTGGGAAAGAAGTACACCAGAAACAGGCTACGAAAAGGGGGAGCACAGCTACGGACAGCAGGATGTATTGGCTCAAGCGGCTCTGACCGATGCTGCGTTTGATTGGGTCGTGGACGATTCCAAACCTCATCCTACAAGGTTGGATCGAGCCTTAGTAAAATTCAACGTACTATTGGGTATATACGTCAGCACATTGACCCATAAGCCCATCGATCTGCCTTTTGAGCCGCCTGATGGTATGATGGATGACCTTAAGGAAAGACTTACAAGCGTATAGGTGAAATACTGAAAAGACAAACCTAATATGATAATTATTCTGGCTAATGATATGGTTTAAAGTTATCTGGACGTTTACGGTAACCAAACGTCCAGATACCAAATATGGTTTGTATGATTCAGTAGTGAACCTCAGAAGATTCAATTTTAAGCAGGAGATAGAAAAATGAAAGCAGGTTTTGCTGAAAGAGATATAACGCCAGAAGCTGGAATGGAAAGACCTGGTGGTTATGGAAAGGCATATCACGATGGTAATGTTCATGATCCCTGCAAAGTAAGGGTGGGAGTTTTTGATGACGGGATCGACAAGGTTGTTCTCATTGGTGTTGATACTTTGGCTGTTCCTCGCTCTTTTGTATTAAATGTCAGAAAAAGAGCTTATGAAACCTGTGGAATTAACCCTGATGCTGTAATGATAGGCGCTTCTCATTCCCATTCAGCGGGACCTTTGGGTATGATTGTTCCGGGATATTTTAATTATGCCTCGGATATGGTTAAGCATCTGGCCTATGAAAAGAGTTCCAATGCAAACCCGGAATATATTCAACAGGTTGAAGATGCAACGGTTGAGGCCATAACAGAAGCTGATAAAAGTAGAATAACTGCTAAATGTGGAACAGGTGCGGGACATGAGAATAAGGCATGTTTTAACAGAAGATTTCGTATGAAAGATGGAATTACATGTACCCATCCGGGAAAATGCAATCCTGATATAATAGAACCTGCCGGACCCATTGACCCGGAAGTGGGAGTTGTAGGAGCATGGGATTCTGAAGATAATCTTCTGGGATGTGTGGTTAATTACGCATGTCATGGGACAACTGGCCCCGGGGGAACATCCGCAGACTGGATTTATTATCTGGAAAAAACTATCAGAGGGGTTATGGGTGATAATGCAATTGTAGTCTTTCTAAATGGAGCATGTGGTGATGTTACCCAGGTAGATAATCAGGATCCTTACAGCGTGGATTTTGGAGAACGTTCAGCCAGATATGTGGGTACAAGAGTTGGGGCAGAGGCTGTAAAGGTTCTGGTTAGTATTGAACCGGGGAAACTGAAACCGATCAAGTTTTTGACCAATATAATCCCTATAAAGCGACGTATACCCAGTGAAGAAAAATTAACCAAGGCTTTGGACATAGTTCAGAAAACCCCCTCTGATGTAGGCGCGACAGAGTGGACATTTGCCAAGGAGACGGTGTTACTCAAAGCCGTAATTGAAAAAAAAACCTTTGCCGACGTAGAAATTCAGGCTATACAAATCGGGCCTGCTGTATTTTTGGCTAATCCTGCTGAATTTTTCTGTCAATATGGTCTGGATTTAAAGAATGGCAGTCAATTTCCCTTTACATTTCCAGTAGAACTGGCCAACGGTTGTATTGGCTATGTACCAACGGAAGAGGCAATGGGAGAGCATGGGGGTGGATATGAAACACGTCTTACCTCTTACAGCAATCTGGAAGTCAGAGCAGGACACATGATCGTTGAAGGTCTGATTGATTTAACCAGACAATTAACCCCCGGGGAAGTACCTATGCCGTCAAAAAGCCCAGTGAGAAAAGAACGCTGGACTTATGGCAATGTAAAACCAGAAATAACATAGATTTTATTTATCTTTATTTTTTAATTTCTCTATCTGTTTAACATAAAATAGTTCTGCATTAGCCAGGTGTTCCAGAATTTCTTTAATACTCCATTTATCCTCATCCGGAGACGTATTAAACAATTCATCTGAAAGACCAACTAATTCGCTGGCAAGCTGTCCTCTTAATCTGTATAATTCGCCAATAATCCTGTCAATCTCTCGCCATCTGACGGCGGTTTTCCAGACAGGTTCAATGGATCTACGAGTTTTTACAATTTGTCCTACGTGAATGGCTTCATGATCGATCATCCTGTATAGCCATTTTCGGATTGTCCAGTATTGGTCTTCTGCGGTTATATCCAGATCTTTATCATCCAGATCAGAAAAATTTTCAATCCATTTTTCCCTTAGCTCATTAATTCTATCCAAAGCTTGTTTTACATTTTTATCCATTTTATTCTCTTTCTGAATAACATTATGCAATATGTTTTATCAAAATAGTTGACATGGTTAAATATACCAGCAGACCGGTAATATCGTTAATCATAGTAATTAAAGGACCTGAGGCAACGGCTGGATCAACGTTTAATTTTTTGAAAATTATGGGTATCATAACCCCCATATTTGCCGACAGAGATACAGCCAGAAATATTGATGTTCCAACTACAACACCCAGGGCAATTTGCCCACCTTTCCATAAATAGGCGACTCCGGCCATTAACAGACCACAGACCAGGCCCATAATAAGGGCAGTGCGCATTTCTTTGAATATTACCTTTGATATTTGTGTAAGGGGTATATAACCTGTGGCAATTCCCCGGACTGTGGCAGTTGATGATTGAAGCCCTGTATTACCACCCATAGCCATTATTGCCGGTATAAATGACGCTATAGCTATGGCCTGGGCCAGGGTTCCAGAAAACATCCGGATTACAAAGCCTGAGAAAAGACTACCGGCAAGACAAATAAAAAGCCAGGGCAACCTTATCTGAGCGACTTTAAATGCGGAGCGGCTTAGAAGTTCATCATCACTGGAGCCGGCCAGTTTATATATATCCTCAGTGGCTTCATCCTGTAGAGTATCCATAGCGTCGTCAATAGTAATAACACCTAAAAGATGATCCTGTTCGTCTACAACAGGCAGGGCCAACATGTTATACTGGGTTACTAAAAGTGCTGCCTCTTCTCTGTCAGTATCAGGCAATACAGTAACAACAGAAGGAAGAGCTATATCCCCTAATTTACGGTTTTCTTTCTCAGTTATAATTCTATCCAGAGGAACAGTACCAAGAAGCCGGTTTTTATTATCAACCACATATATATAAAATATCTGCCTATGGGGGGGATTATCCTTGAGGTATTTCAGGGCCTCAACAGTTGTCAAATCTTCCCCTATAGCGGAATACTCTGATGTCATAATACCGCCGGCTGTATCTTCAGGGTATTTCAGTAGTTCCTGGACACTTTCAGCATCCTCTTTTTCCATTAATCTCAGGATTTCTGCTGCGTCCCCTTCCGGAAGATCTGCAATAATATCAGCCGCATCATCAGGCTCCATATTATTAAGCATCTCGGAAAGCTCATCTTTTGTAAGCTCTTCCACAAGTTGTATACTTGCATTTTCATCCACATCCCTCAGGGCAAGTATAACTTCGCTGGAATCCTCTGGTGTTAGAGGATCAATGACATCCTCCTGCTCTTCTGGATCCAGATGACGCAAGGCCTGGGCAATTTCCACCGGATGGGCATTGTCCATAGTCTGTTTGAGTATACTGATAGCCCGGGCTATTTCATCAGGACTTATATTCTCCAAAGCTGTCTTGAGAACTTGAACCTCATTTAGGGCGTTTATTAATTTATCTACAACTTGCTGTCTGCGTTCTTCCATTTTTCACTCAATTCAGGGTGTAACTGTCCATGTGCATCTGTCACCCACATATATGTAATAACCGTTACCTGGTATATATTGAAGTAAGGTGTTGGGTATTACAGGATTTGGCATATGTCGTAGCCATGTCTTATTGATATTGTCAAAGGTATAACTAGCTACATACTCATCGAAGTATATAGTTGATAAAGCCACAAATGTAGATTGATTGTCCAATGAGCAATAGCCTGCCATATTCCAACCATTATATAGGGTTATGGATGTGTTGGTAAATTCTTCCCCGGTTATTAATAAAATATCATCTTCAGCCATATCTATCCAGTATGCCTTTTTACTCTGGATTATATACAGATCGTCCATCTGGCCTTTAATGCGCTTTCGCCATTGCTCAAAAAATGAATCATAAGTCCATATTGACCTGTAATTATCCTCAATATCCTGAACAAAGATAGATGAATCTATGTTTGGTATCTTCAAAGGTATAGAAATGAGATTCCATCCCTGATATAAAGGTATAAACAAAGCTGGTTGATCGGTTAAAAGCGTCTGTATTTCGGAACCGGGTGGTGGATCAGGATCAGACGGTGTTGGTATCAACGGAGTATATACAATAAAGTATTGTGGGTCTATGTTTAATCCGTCATTTACTGTATAACGTCCCAGATATGGATTGAATATGCTGACCAGAGATCTGATATAAAGCAAATCACCCATCTGATATGTTGGTTCGTCAAAATCTTTGACGCCGTTTCCATTATTGTCAACCCATAGATTATCTGATAATGTAGTCAACATAGGTCGCCAGGATATTCCGTAAGGTGCTGAGGAGTCCGGGTTGGGTTCGCCAAATGCTGTTGGCATGTTTACCCAGATGTTTTTGTCCATAGAGTATTGAAATGCAATTGCTTCTACTGTACCTTCGGTCTGAGCTTTCAGTTCATAGGTTTGATTTTCCTGTAAAGCCTGACCTTTTAATAATTCTCCATTTTTATAAAGTTCAGTAACAACAGAGCCTTCCGGGCTTGTGATACCCTTGCCGCTTACCCTGAATATGACATATATATACGAAGCTGAATTTTCATTCATATTTCCGGCATGATCAAATGGAACAGCCTTAATGGCATAAGCTTTATTTGGGTCTAAGTCCAATATCCGGGCAATACGGACAGGATCAAAAGCCCAGGATGCCTTGTAAGCGTTTTTTACTGCATCCCATCTTGCCCGAACTATATATTCATCTTCATCCATAATGCCATCTTCATCCTCGTCCCGGGTATAGTCGTAAATATCTGTGTTAAATCCAAGTATATCTTTATCGTCAGCATCCACCAGACCATCAGCATCGTTGTCTACACCATCATTATTAGAGCCTATATTAGCATCATGAACCTCATCATCAGAAAGGTCATTATCTCCATCATTGTCATCATCACCATTGTTAAAACCATCGTGATATGGAATATTTCCATTAACGCCAGGATATCCTGTATCTGTTATATTTCCTGCAATATCATAAAGACCTGTAACCTGAACATCTCCGTTAAAATAACCTTTCATAGGAATATATGTTCCGGGTTGACCTGTGGCTGAATACATGAATTTAACATAAGCAATATCGTTATCACCGGGAAACCAGACACTCAAAATAGTCAAATCTTGTTGATCCCCGCCAATTTCATAGATATAATTGCCAGCACTGCTATATACTTCTGTGCCGTTGGTGACGGTAGTTTCATTATAATCTGCCGCCACATAACCAGAAGCAGGAGGAACTACAGCCGCACCTTTAATCACCTGTTCTTTATCCGCAGTATTGAGTATATAACCGTTAAGTTTCAATGAATCAAAGATGGCAATATTTGGAGGATCTGCATCAATAATTATCCGCCAGGGTTTATCCCAATTTTCCACGATATTATGACCGTTGTCCCAGACAGGAAAGAGGTTAGGATTAGGTTCAAAGGCAGCAGAACCGCCAAAAGGAAGGTAACCTCCGTCGTCTTCATCAACCACTACCGGATTTTTTTGTTCCAGTGAATCAGGATCGCGTCCATAAGCAGAAACCCAGTTTGCCATGTTTACTGTAGCCCAGCTTTGAGTATCAGGATCATAAATTTCCTTCCAGAAACTGTAATGTCTTTTGTTATTTGCTCCATCCTCTATCAGTATCCTTACAGGTAAAGGTTCTGTGGTTGTAAGGTTTGATACACCCTTAAAGTTGCTGTCAATTACAAAAGCCGTTGTATATATAAATCGCTCATTAAACCCGTTGGGAGTTATGTCTTCATCGTCTTCATAACCGTTACCTGATTCGTCAAAATCATTATCTATTCCATCGTTACCAGCATAATCAGCGTAAATTTCTGCTACATCGGGTATTTCGTTACCATTGGAATCCTGGGGATATGATAGTAGATAAGAGGGCTCCAGGAGTTCGCTGATGTCGAAATATACATTAATATCCTGAACCTGTAACCCCTCAACCCCATTATTATTGATATCTTCGAGATTAATTTCCTCTAACTCATCCGAGCTTAGGTCATGGGGATCAATTTGAACCATCAGCCGGACTATATCACCGGGTTTATATAAATACGCCAATTCATCATTTACAGCTCTTGCCGAAGGTGGTTTGACAAAAGGGTTAATTATTCCAAAATCAAAATTAGGCGGTAGGCTGTCCAGTTCTATGGGGTCAGTTCCTAACTGTCCGGCAGTCCATTTTGCATACAGAATATCTCCCTGGGGATAAAGACTTGGGATCAGGTCAAGGGATTCGAATACATCTTCAATATCGTATAATGACATACTGGACGGATAGGCCAAAGTCCGTACATTGACAGTTTTGAATCCTCCGGGTGTTACATTGAGTTCTGATATGGTGTAGCTTACGGAATAACGACCATTGCCTCTGTCTTCAATATACATCTTTCCGCTATTTATGGCTGCAATAACATCATTAATCAATTCATCCAACCCCATATCGTTGGGATTTGAAGTCCATTGATCTGAATATTCCTCAGGATCAGGAATACTGTCAGAACCATGAAATGTGCTGTCTATATTTGAAAAATCAGGTAAAAGTGTAACAAGTTCTATTTCATCGTTGTTGAAATCTTCCAGGTCTACATCAATTTCAATAGTATCACCGTTGCGAACCCGGGAATTTTCTAAATCTATATCTACGTCATCAAAAATAGGCAACTGAACACCTAAGGCAATTGCCCCTTCGGCTTCACCTTCATCCCGGCCTTTGATTCTGACAGCGGATATAAAAGGTTGTGGATTATCAGGATCAAAAAGGTTGAATGGAAGGGTAAATGAAACGTTGTACTCACCACTATTATCTGTTCTTACTTCGTCTGTCTCTTCATCATTATCAGGATCTTCAAAGCCACTCCCTATTCTTATTACTGTACCTTCCGAGCCATTAAGATTATGTTTGCCATCCACATGAGAGCCAGCGTAAATATTAATCCATTTTGGTATATAAACCCGAAGGCTATTTGTTTTAACTACAAAATAAGCTTCACTGAAATCGACTATCAACCACTGTCTTTCCTGTTCCAGTATCACTACCTGTGCATACTGAGATAACCCACCCGGTATTTCATCTTCCAGATCAGACTCTATAAACTCTGAATCCAGGGAATTTTCTATGTAGTTGGTATCACCGGATATTATGGATAAAAGCTCTGATTCTGTAATCTGTTTCATTACCTGTAAGGTTCCCAGAGTCTGCCGATCTTCTGATCTTGTATCACCTTCCAAAAGAATCTTAGCACCGGGGATACTGAATTCATTATTAGTACCCTCACCTTCTACATTTGTTCCCTGAATTTCCATGATTAAACCCGATGCGTCAAAGGTGAAAAATATTGATAACAGGAGCAATATATATAAGATATGAATAAATCCATTTTTGCAAATCATAATATCCCTCATTTTTATAACCTTGGTAACACAAACCCCATCTTATTTAACCTCATATACAGACACGCACAAAAAAGCACAACTAGAAATATTATAGTAGAGAAATCTGCAAAAGTAAACCTGAATTCCCTGTAATAACTCCGATCCTTTCTCAGCCCAAAAGATTTGGATTCCAGGGCCATAGCCAGGAGATCAGCATTTCTAACAGCGTAGATGAATATAGGTATAAAAAGGGGAATATGCTTCTTTAGCCTGCTGAGAATCCATCCGCTTTCCAGGTCTAATCCCCTTGATTTTTGTGCCTGAACTACTGTTGTGCTGGTGGCGGCGAAAGTGGGAACTAACCTGAAGGCCAGGGACAGGGCAAAACTTACGGAAAAAGGCATGCCTATTTTGTTTAATCCGGCTGTAAATTCCTCAATACGTGTGCATGTCAAAAATATCATGCCGCACATAAGCATGGTATCCAGACGCAGGCCCATTGCTACAGCATAAAGCAGAGATTCGCGGTATATACTTATGGGCCCGAATTTCCATAGCAAGTTTTTCTCCCTCAGAAACAAGGGCCACAATATCCCGCAGAATAGAATTAACATTATTAGCAGGTATAGTATTTTCCTGATATTTGCCATCGAATGGCTGGCAAAAGCTATAAGAATGACAAAAACCATTACCGCAAATACGTATGCAGGATGGTTAAACGTCATACTTATAGCAAAAAGTAAAAGAAGGTTTATTATCTTTGTTATAGGATGAAGACGATGAATAAAGGAATTTTTATCGTTATAAAGATATATATCCATATAAATTGAATTTCATGACATTACATTCAAGACAAATACTCATCGTTAAACATATAACCAACGCCTCTTACTGTCCTGATATAATTATACTTGCCCGTTTCAATTTTTGTGCGGAGTCGTCCTATGTGAACATCTACAGTACGAGTTCCACCGTAGTAATTATATCCCCATATTTGGTCCAGCAGCATTTCTCTTGTGATTACCCGCCCTGGATGGGTTACAAGGTATTTAAGCAATTCATATTCTTTAAGGGTTAAAACCACCGGCCAGCCGTCTACCGTAACTTCGTATTTGCTGTTGTTGATCACCAGATTGCCGGCTTTAATTACATCCTCGCTGTTAAGCCCTTCGCTCTGGTTTAGAATCAGTTTTATTCGTATTTCAAGTTCATGGACATCGTAGGGGTATACGATAAAGTCATCTATACCGGCTAAAAGATCAACCTCCATTATCCTGTCTTTGGGAACTATAGCTATAGCCGGAGCGGAATAGTTTTCCAGATCATATCTTAACTGCCTCCAGGTGCTTACTATTCCACCATCAAGGATAAGATCAACGATAATTATACCGGGATTTTTTGTATATACAGCTTCAGAAGCGTCTGCAAATTCCACAGCCGCTACAAGGTGCTCAGTTAATTCCAGATCTAGCTTTAGCTGTTTGGACAGCTCAGTGTTATCACTGATTACCACGATTCTTCCCATTACTTTCCCCGAATCTTATTTATAGGGCGTATAATGAATAGTGATTAATAAATTGGGTAATAAAAACTAAAGTTTAGATCTTATCCCCCCTTAATCTTCTTTGGAAAAAGGGGAGATGAGATTCTTCGCTTCAAGCTTTTAGAAAAAGCTTGAGCAAAAAAGAAAAACTCAGAATTACAAATATGAATTCATGGGATTACCCAATTAAATTGGTTCTTCCGGGTTCAGTGTGGTTATAATTGAAAATTCTCTCAGCTTGTCATTCCTGCGAAAGCAGAAATGATAGCATAAAGAAGTTTCTTATCTTTACCACACTTAACCTGAAAGAGCCACTAAATTTTAAAGCTTCATTATACGCCTTATAAATAATGTAAGACAGTTAAAATGTGTTTATTTATTATGTATTCTCAGGTATCCAAAACTTACACGACCCTCCTGGCATACCAGGGCTATACTGCCAGAAAGCAAAGGCTTTTCCGAATCTTTACAATGGAACAAAACCTGATCATTTAGCATTGCTGTCAATTCAGACCCGTTTGTTTTTAATCCCAACTGGTAATTCTTATCCAGTATTACCTCTATTTCTTTTTCCGCCAGTATAGTTTGACCGTAACGCTCTTTAACCAACCTGATTTTATTGTCATTGCATAAAAGAAGAGCATAATAGCGTTTCAGACCTTGCACACATACGGCAATACCAGAAGATGCAGCCATATGTGGATTCACCATACCTTCGAAGTTGTAGTTTTTCCATTCCCGGGTTCCCTGGATAAGCATACCTGTACCTTCGTTTTGTATTATTCGACAGAGGGGTAAATCTTTACCAATAAAATGCACCTGGCTATCAACAGCATTCACCCATGCCTGTTGCCAGACAGATCCGCCGCCTTCTGGTCGGATAAAGGAAAACTCAGGTGTTCCATCCCATGTAAGATAGTCCAGATAGACCGTACCATCGGCACGTTTTTCGGAGCTTATCTCAACCCCAACTTCAGCGATTGGATGACCGTCTGTAGGTTCTATGTCCCAGGTTATATTCCATTCTGAACCGGATGACATATCTCTTGTTTCACCTCTCCGCAGAACCAGATGATTATTTTCACCATGATATAATCTTATGTATGGGCAACATCGAACTGCTTTTTTGTTGCCGCTGTCCACTACTAATCTGGCTTTAATTGTCTGTCCCGGATATAATGTGGGTGAAGAATAAAGGGAGTATCCGCTCATGTTTATAGCATCCGGGGGCATGAATGTTGGTGTAGCAATTCTGGCTTGACGACCTTTTGCCACTCCGTTGAAATGTATTGCCAGACTCCTGTGACCGCAGGAACTTCTTCCCTCTATGTTTTCTATTGTTGCAGTTCCGCGACTTTCAGGGCTGTCTTCTACAGTGAATCCCTGGACTGATCCAGGGAATTCAAAATGGTATCTTGCACAATCTTTATGAGGTGTGAATTCTGTTCCCGATAACTTCCGGGCAGCTTTTATGATCTCTTCGCTTTCCCGGACAGCATCTGTGATGGTGCGTCCTCCATCGGCTGTGGGTAGATAAAGTTTGTCAGCTACCGGACTTCGCCAATCCGGCCCTGCGTTGATACCCTCAAGGCCAAGCTTTATACCCATCAGGCATCCTATATTTCCACCATTACAGTCAGTATCCCATCCCGATGTATTGGTGATCATTAAGGCTTTCTGGAAATCATCTTCGCTGTATAAAAATCCCAGAATAATCAGGGCATGGTTGGGAACCATGTGGCAGTTTCCACCATATTTGTCGTATCCATAGTTTGCTACGATAAGTTCCCGGGTTTTCCTCCAGTTATCGTTTTTTTTGTGCCAATCTCTTATGTCACCTATCATGCGATATATAACCGAATCATCCGGGATAAATGATACTGCTGTATCAAGCATTTTATCACTATCGGATTCAACAAAAGCCAGGGATTCCAGAGCAACAAGTACCTCTGCGCCATACAGGGCTTCACCATCATGACTGACGCTTCCTGCTTTTTTTGCAAAATTAACAGCCATTTCTGGATCACCAGGGCAGGCCATTGCCCATGCGTCAATAAATATCTGCGCGCCTATCTGTTCTGCGACAACCTTACTGTTAGTTTCAATAGAACCACTTAATGGGGCGGGAATACCGGATTTAAGGCGCAAATAGGCCGTATGTTCTGTGGAGTTACCCATACCTCCCCACCATAAAACTGTACGTCCCTCAACGAGATAGTTAAGCCATGTCTGACCGATCTGTTCTGCTGTTAGATCTGGATCATAATCGTTGTCAGCCAGAGCCCGGAAGAAGGTAAAAGTTCCCGAAATATCATCGTCTGTAACTATAAGGGGTTTTCCCAGTTTTTCATGGACATAGTAATTAATCTCACCCAGTTGCTCCATAATGTGCTCATAAGCCCAGCCCTCAAAGGGTCTTCCCACATATACACCGATGATCTTACCCAACACCCCGGCGTATACCCGTTCTTCATAATCGTCTTTTATTATCAATTTTTCCTGCCTCCTTACCCTAATGCAATGGAAATATTCTATTCACATAAATTCACATGTCATTTTACCTCTCAACTGGTTTGAGGTCAATGAAAATTCTTTGACCTGGCGTATTTTATATGCTAAACTTGGTTGTGTAGTTAAACAGAAAGGAAATATTATGAATAATACGCAGCTTACAGGAAACGCCAGCGATTTTCTGGAAATTGTAGTTGCTGCTGCTGGAAGAGGGGATCTGGAGACTGTCCGTAAGCTTGTAGATGATAAACCTGAATGGATTCATACCGTTGGTTCTCATGGTCGTACCATGTTATGGGAGGCTGTATACAGGGGTAAAATGAACGTGGTTAAGTTCCTGGTGGAAAGAGGGGCAGATGTAAACGCTGTAGGTTGTAATTTCAGCGAGAGCTACGTTGAAATTAGTCCTTATTGCGTGGCAAGAGTTAAAAGAAGGTATGAGATAGCTGAATACCTTCTGGAAAACGGTGCTGATGTTGATATATACACCGCGGCATACCTGGGAGATTATAATAAAGTCAACTCTATCCTGGAGGAAAAACCTCAGTTATTGGAACAGGAGCATGCTTATACAGAAAAAGCTGATGAACCGATTTTTCATGCAACTCCAATTTTTTATGCAGTTAGCGGAGGAAATCCTGATGTGGTAAAGCTTCTTATTTCGAAAGGCGCGGACATTTATTCCCAAAGTGAAAAGTTATTTAACTTTGCCATGAGAAACACACAGGTGGTTCGCGTGTTGTTGCAAAATGATCTGGATATAAGCGAGATGAAATTTGGTCCTCCACCGGATGACGAAGAGCTAACTGATCTCATGATTTCCTACGGTGCTAAATTTGATGTAAACGCCATTGACAAAGGTTGGCCGGAGTTGGTATACAGAAGTCGGGGAGACAAGGGAGAACATCCGGAAGAGATTGAGCGATTGTTGAAACTGGGCGCGGATATAAATATAAGAAATTACAAAGAGCGAACCGCAATGCACGTTGCAGCCCAGGCAGGTTTTAAAGATGTAATAGAAGTTCTGGTTAATAATGGTGCTGATGTTAATCCTGTTGATATGTATGGTGAAACTCCCTTATTCAGCGCAGTGAAATCAAACATCCGCAAAACCCATAAAAAAATAGCTACTGTGGGATTTTTAATTGAAAACGGTGCTAACTTATCAGTTAAGAATTTAAAAGGTCAGACAGTCTTGGACGTTGCCCGGTTAATAAAACGGGATAAAGCCGAAGTTATTACCAAAATGTTAGAAGATGCTATAAATGAAAATGATTTTTTTTGATTACGTAATCGTTAAAAAATGAGGTTCTTTCAGGTTCAGTGTGGTAATAATTGGAAATTCTCTCAGCTTGTCATTCCTGCAAATGCAGAAATGACAATCAAGTGGTGTTGCTTTTTAACGATTAAATTTACATGAATAGAAATCCAATAAAACAAATACGAATATAGTATGAAATTATATGAATAAGAATTTTAACAAAACGCTTTTGCTAATCATAATCCTTAATTTTCTTTCAAAAATAGTCCTCATAAACTGGAATGGTGCGGAATATACCGATAGCATAAGCTACATGACTATAAGTACCATTGGCAAAAGTAAGTGGATGCCTGTATATCCCTATATGATATACTTTGTCCGTCTATTTGTAAGAAATCCTCTTTATAGTGGGCGTCTGACCAGCATAATTATTAGCACATTATCACTTCTACCTCTATATTCCATAACCCGACGTTTATATGACAAAAGGGCAGCTCTTTACAGTTCTCTGCTATATATTGTAGCTCCGATGATAACCCGATGGAGTATAAGGGTAATGACCGAAGCGTCTTTTAGCTTCTTTCTCTTACTCTCACTGTGGTTTATCCAGAAGTGGTATGATAGTAAAAAAGAAATATATCTATCCCTTATGGTAGGTTTTACGGGTATTGCGGCTTTAACCCGTCCAGAAGGGATTGCTCTCCTGCCTTTAGCTTTATTTTTTGTAGGATATATTGTTTTTAACAGAACCAGATTAAGATTTAGTTGCTTAAATATCATAAAAACTTTATTATACTGCATAACAGGTCTGGTTCCCTGGGCTTTGCAGATATTGTGGCATTGGAAGATTGTAGGTCGTTATGGATACGGCCAGGAACTGCATGGAGGGATAGAAAAAGTAACGGTAGCAAAATACTTTAAATACTTTGGTTTGTATTTTGCATATCTCCCCTATATAATTACACCTTTTGTATTTGCCTTTAGTATATACGGTATATATAAAAGTATACGTTTATGGAGAGAAAACAGCTTTAGAATAATTTATCTTCTTATATCTGCTTATATTCTGCTGTCATGGATTATCGGGTTATCCTTCCACTGGGCTTTTACCACCCGGTTTATGTTTCCCATTGTTGTATTGATGATTATATTTTCCGGATATGGAATCTCAAACATTACCGGGGATAAGTTGCGAAAAGCGTTTTTTTCAATCTGTATGGTAACCAGTCTGGCTTTTACAGTTATTGTGCTAATATATTCCAGGGCAACCTTTGAGGACATCCGCTATTCCGCCTATTTTATCCGGGATAATGTGCCGGTAAACGCAAAGATATTCTCTACCGAATTAGGAAAAACCCGTTTCTGGTCCGGGCGCAAAATTGATAAATACAATAGGGAAAAGCTTAATTCCGGTGATTATGTAATGCTCCAGAATATATATACAGACTTTGATTGGGAGTTGAAATACCTGAAAGATCATTACAAAACAGATATAATATATTACAAATCCGGTGTTGTTATTCCTCTTTTGGCTGATGAAATGTATATGAGATCTTTTAAGCGCAGGGATGGGACTATTGGATATCGTGGTTCGGGTAATCAACCTATAAGCCTGAATACTCAGTTTAGCAAACATAAATTTGAAAGTGTTGTAATTTTAATAAAAGGTAGAAGTAACTGAGTTAGTTTTTTACAAAAGTAATCGTTAAAAATGAATAACAATCATATTATCTTAAATGTTACCTAAATTTCGTCCAATGAAATGATGATCCCATATGGTTTCAGAAACACCTCAAATACAGTTTTAATGCGATTTATAAGTGGATACAAAGGGTTAAGAATGATTCGAAGCACCTTTCCCTTCTTCATCACTACTTTCCCAGAAAGGGAGAGAATCTGACGCACAAATTTCCTCATGCCAAGGCCATTCAGAGACTTAGCCACCAGAGCCATATATTCTGGAACAGAATTGCCTGAAATCCCATGAGATAATCATCACCATGAGTCGCAAAGGCTGTCCCCAGGACAACCCCTTTGCTGAGAGCTTCATCAAGACGGTGAAAGTGGAAGAGATATGTCTGTATGATTATGACAACAGGCATGAAGCCTGTGAGTGTATATCTCATTTCATAGGTGACGTGTATAACCAGAAACGTCTTCATTCATCCCTGGGATACATGTCCCCTGATGAGTTTGAGAAGCAGATGGTAAAATCAACAACAACACTGGCTTAATTTAGTTTCCGTTATTGGGGGTGCAGTCCACTGGCATATAAGGAACAAACTCTCAAGGGGTACGGTCTTTTGGCTTGAGACGGGCACGATACATAGGTCTTTCCAAGACGCATTTGCAGAACATTCTTACGGCCGCTGCCATCAACGTTGTCAGGTTCAACAACTGGATTTCGGGAGCGCCATTGGCCAAGACAAGAATCTCAGCTTTTGAGGCTATAAAGCCTATGGTTGCATAATTCGCCAACAGTATCAATTTATGTCCCTATATTATTCCGTCCTTCGCAATAACACAGGGATGTAAAATTTATGCTTGGTTCATTCTTTCCATTCTTGACACTTCATGTACCCTATAGTATAATTTGTTTAGTTTTTTGATGCCAATATATGTTTTAAAATTTCAATTGCGCTAAAAAATCACCCTTAATCATTTTGAGGAACGGAGTTTAGGATATACTATGTCTTATGTTGTATTGGCCAGGAAGTGGCGTCCACATCTTTTTAAAGATGTGGTAGGACAGGGAAATGTAATCCGAACTTTACAAAACGCTATTGATTCAGGACGTATTGCCCATGCTTATCTATTCAGCGGTCCTAGGGGTGTAGGTAAAACATCTGTCGCCCGTATCTTCGCAAAAGCGGTAAATTGTACAGAAGGCCCTCGTCCTGAACCATGTGAGGAGTGTTCTGTATGCAGAGAAATATCTTCCGGCAGATCTATGGATGTTATTGAGATAGATGCAGCATCTAACCGAGGGATTGATGAGATCCGGGAACTCAGAGAAAATGTGAAGTTTGCACCAGTTTCAGGACGATATAAAGTCTATATTATTGATGAAGCTCATATGCTTACCATTGATGCCTTTAATGCACTCCTGAAAACCCTGGAAGAACCTCCTGCTCATGTAATCTTTATCCTAGCAACTACTGAGCCGCATAAGATGCCTGATACCATACTTTCCCGATGTCAGCGGTTTAATTTTCGCATGCTAACCCGCAAAGAGATAATAGATCAGCTTCGATATATGATGGAAGTGGAAGAAATAAAAATTGAAGAAGAATCTTTATCCCTGATTGCGGAAATTGCTGATGGAGGTATGAGAGATGCTTTAAGCATACTGGATCAGATATTATCATTTAGTGAAGGTGAGGTAAAGGCAGAGGAAGTCTCACAACTGCTGGGATTAAGTGAACGTCATCTAATGGAGAAACTGGTGGATAATATCCTTCAAAATGACAGTTCTGCAAGCCTGAGTACTCTGAATTCCCTGGCTAACCAGGGAGCGGACTTGTCCCAGTGTCTAAAAAAACTGGTTTCATATTTCCGGGATCTGATGGTCTACAAAGTTAATCCAGACCTGATTGATGCTTCCGAAACCCGAATACAGCATTTAGCGGAACTAATCCCCCATGTTTCTATTAATAGAATTATGAAAATCGCCCGGTTACTTACACAGGCGGAAAGTGATATAAAACAAATGGGTTATGAAAGGCTTAATTTTGAGCTTGCATTGATTAAGCTTTCCAGACTCAGGGATGATGCTGTTCCTCTAGGGGATGTATTGGGAAAACTTGAAGATATTGAATCCAGATTATCCTCAGGTGAATTTACACTAAAAACAGCCAATAACAATTCACAGGAGATATACAGCAAAGCTGAAGCAACTATTATTGAAGATGAAGAAGACGATGAAATAATAGAAGTTCCCGAATCAAAAGAAATAAACCCAATAAAATCAAAATGGATTGAATTCCTGAAGTTTCTGAAAGCAAAGAAAAACAAAGCAATAATTCATGCCTATTTAATAGAAGCCAAACCTGTAGCCATAAAGGAAAATGCTTTTATAATTGATTTTTCCCCTGAATTTCACTGGCATAAAGAGCAAGTTCAGGATGCAGAACATAAACAGGAAATAGAAACCGAACTTTCTGAATTCATGGGTAAGACCATGAAATTAAAGCTGGATGATGGGAATAAATCTGATTCTTCAGATAACCCGGGGCAAAAGAAGCCCATGAATCAAATAGAAATGCAGAGAGATGCAAAAAAAGACAACAACGTTAAACAGGTACTTGAAGTTTTTAATGGTAGAGTTGTAGAAGTGAAACCATAGCTGGTATTTTTTCGCTTTATAAGCGTAATGGAGGTATTTATAAAAATGAAAATGAATAACCTGATGAAACAAGCCCAGAAAATGCAGAAACAGATGATGGAAATCCAGGAAGAACTGGCTAACCGCACAGTAGAAGCCACAGTAGGTGGTGGAATGGTCTCTGTTGTGGCAAATGGCCAGCAGGATATAATTTCTATCAGAATTGACCCGGAAGTGGTAGATCCCAACGATGTGGAAATGCTTCAGGATTTAATCCTGGCAGCGGTAAATGAAGCTCATCGTCGGGCCCAGGAACTTATGACAGACGAAATGAATAAACTTACCGGTGGAATGAAGATACCGGGATTGAATATATAATGCGCTATTATCCGGAGTCACTTGAAAAATTAATATCTGAACTCCAAAAACTACCCAGTGTTGGCTCTAAAACCGCTCAACGTATCGCTCTGCATATTTTAAGGATGTCAGAGGAAGACGCGAAGATATTGGGTAGGACCATATCCGAGATAAAAGATCGGATTGTCTACTGCTCTACATGCGGGAGTATTGCCGACAAAGACCCATGCCGGATATGCAGCGATCCCAGAAGGAATCAAAAGCTTATTTGTGTTGTGGAAGAGACTGACGACGTTCTGGCTCTGGAAAAAACAGGCATGTTTAAGGGTGTTTATCATGTGTTAATGGGTGCATTATCACCTTTATATGGCGTCGGTCCAGAGGATTTACGAATACCACAGCTTTTTCAGCGTCTTAATAACCGGGATGTAGAGGAGATTATACTGGCTACAAATCCCAACTCTTCTGGACAGGCTACGGCCATATACCTGCAAAACAAAATAAAACCAATGGGCATTAAGATAACCCAATTGGCATACGGTCTGCCTATGGGCGGAGATATTGATTATGTGGACGAGGTAACCCTTAGCAAAGCTCTGGAAGGTAGACGGGAAATATGATGAGAAAAAATCCTGCGCTTATTTATACGGCAGTAATGGGAATATTAATATTCGCTTTTTCCCTGTTTAATGCTGAAGCCAAACCTGTATTTGACTCAGAGCAGGCCTTTAAATATCTGCTTAAACAATGTGATTTTGGTCCCAGACCTCCCGGTTCTGAAGCCCATGAAAAAACATGCAAATATCTGATCTCTGAACTAAAGAAATCATCCAGAGAGGTAGTAACTCAGGAATTTATCGGTAAAACTACCCATAAAAACCTGGATTTGACAAACATAATAGCACACTTTGGGAAAGATTCAGACCATAAAATACTTCTGGCAGCTCATTGGGACACCCGACCTTATGCAGATCGGGATCCTGATCCTGAAAACCGCGATAAACCTATAATTGGAGCCAATGATGGGGCTTCAGGAGTGGCTATATTACTGGAACTTGCTAGGATATTTCATAAACATCCACCTGATATCCAGATAATCATGGTGCTTTTCGATGGTGAAGACTATGGCATGATTACCGAAGACATGTTCATTGGATCAAGATATTTTGCCCGAAATCTTAAGGATGAATGGCGACCAGATTATGGTATATTGATTGACATGGTGGGTGACAAAGAGCTTGATATATACAAAGAACCTTATTCTTACCGATTTGCCCCTGATATTGTGGAAAAGGTATGGTCACTGGCGGAAAAGCTGAATCTTGACGGCATATACCATGAACTCGGGCCTCCGGTATTGGATGATCATATACCTCTTATAGAAGAAGGGATTAAGTGTATTGATATAATTGACTTTAATTATCCATACTGGCACAGCTTAGAGGACACACCGGATAAATGCAGTGCTGAAAGTCTGGGGATAATTGGAAAGCTGTTGGTAGAATTAGTTTATTCTGAAAATCATTAAACAAGACAGGATTGATAAATGTCAGAAAAAGAAAACCAGGACAAAGGTAAAAAAGACCGTATAAGAACTGTATACTCCAACATAGTCAGAATCGGTCATTCACCTTATGAATTTATGCTGGATTTTGGTCAATACCAGCCTGAAGGCAAAAAAGCTTTTATGGATGTAAGGATTATCACCAGTCCACAGCATGCAAAAGCTGTCGTAAAAGCTTTATCGGAAAATATCGCCAAATACGAACAGCAGTATGGTAAAATCAGCAGCGGGCCTGGTGATGAGGATGACAAAGACATAGATACTGACTGGCAGAACCGTAGAAGAAGGTAGTCGGTTGATGTAAAAACATATTTGAAATTAACCAGGTTTTTGCAGATTCAATATAGCAAAATATGTATTTCTACGATAAAAAATACGATGTTATTGTTGTGGGTGCTGGACATGCAGGATGTGAAGCCGCACTTGCCCCGGCCCGTATGGGATATAAAACTCTCATACTAACAATAAATCTGGATACCATCGCCCAGATGTCCTGCAATCCGGCCATAGGTGGTTTAGCCAAAGGTCAGTTGGTTAAGGAAATTGACGCTCTGGGTGGAGAAATGGCCAAAAATATTGACGCAACAGGTATCCAGTTTCGCACTCTGAATATGAAAAAAGGCCCTGCTGTCCGATCATCCCGGGCACAAGCAGATAAAAAGGGTTATCAGTTCAGGATGAAATATATATTGGAAATTCAGGATAACCTTGACGTGAAGCAGGGCTTAGTGGATGAGGTTATTGTTGGAGATGGCAAAGTCAAAGGAGTACTTACAAGCGGAGGTATGGCTTATTATGGTCATACCGTTATCCTGACAACCGGCACGTTTTTAAAGGGGTTAATACATATAGGTGATATGAGTTACAGTTCCGGTCGGGCTGGTGAACCATCGGCCGAGAACCTTTCGGACAATTTACGAAAATTGGGATTTGAGATAGGACGCTTAAAGACTGGAACTCCTCAACGAGTTGACGGTGGAACTATTGATTATTCCTCCCTGAGTATCCAACCCGGTGATGAACCACCCAAACCCTTTTCGTTTTCCAATGACGAAATAACTCAATCTCAGATTCCATGCTATTTAACTTACACCAACCCGGAAACCCACAAAATAATCCACGAAAATCTTGGCAAATCTGCCTTATACAGTGGTCGCATTACCGGCATAGGCCCCAGGTATTGCCCATCTGTTGAGGTTAAGATAGATAGATTTCCTGATAAAGACCGACACCAGTTGTTCCTCGAGCCGGAAGGTCGTCAGACCAAAGAGGTTTATATCAATGGCCTGTCCATGAGCCTGCCTGAGGATATACAGCTTCAGGTACTTCATACTATTCCGGGGTTGGAAAAAGCAGAGGTTATGCGCCCGGCTTATGCTATAGAATATGATTTTGCCCCACCCACTCAGATTAAACCCTCTCTGGAAACCAAAATGGTTGAGAATCTTTACTTTGCTGGCCAGATAAACGGAACTTCAGGATATGAAGAAGCAGCCGCTCAGGGTTTAATGGCCGGCATAAATGCCATATTAAAAATAAAGGGTGAAGAACCGTTTATTCTGGATCGCTCTCAGGCATATATAGGGGTGCTTATAGACGATCTAGTTACAAAAGGCACTGAAGAACCATACCGAATGTTTACATCCCAGGCTGAACACCGTTTGCTTCTGAGAGAAGATAACGCAGACCTCAGGTTAATGGAACTGGGACGCAAATTAGGGCTTGTGGATGATGAAATGTATGGTAAATTTACCATTAAACGGGATCAGATCGAGAAGGAAATGGAAAGGTTAAAATCCACAAGGGTTGATCCGGATGATCGGATTCAGGAAATTTTGCGTAACGCTGAAACAAGTGAAATATCCCGTTCAGTAACCCTTATGGAATTGCTCAAGCGTCCACAGATTTCATATGATGAAATCGAAAAGATAATGCCGCTGCCGGAGAGAATAATAGAGTCGGCAAAGGATCAGGTGGAAATCCAGATTAAATACGAGGGATACATTCAGCGGGAATGGGCCCAGGTTGAGCAAATGAGGAAGCTGGAATCCCGTAAAATTCCGGTGGATTTTGCTTATGAAAATATAGATGGAATTACCAAAGAGGCACAGGAAAAACTCATGCAGATACGTCCCATTTCAGTAGGTCAGGCATCGCGAATATCAGGAGTAACACCAGCGGATATATCTGTGTTACTGATTATGCTGGAACAGTGGAATAAGAAACCAGATTCAGGAATCAGGCTTAAAAACAATTCATAATTGAAGGCAGAATGCTTCAATCCAAGCATAAATTTTACATCCCTGTGTTATTGCGAAGAACGGAGTAACAAATAAAGTTTTTAGTCTGTATCAGAAGTTTTGGCTCATCCAGTTTGAGTGTGGAAGTGTAAAAGACATTGTCTAATTAAGAAAAAAACATCCTCACTCAAACTAGAAGAGCCAAAGTTTTCACGGACATAAATTATGCTTGGTTATTCAATTTTCGTCTTGACAATATATATCAGATGTTTTAATATTCTTGGGGAATGCAAGGATGGATAAATTTATCCAGATTATGAAAAATCGCATGACGGATCATGGTTTTTCTGTAAATGCTAATCAGCTTGATCTTTTTTGTATTTACTGCCATGAATTGAAGAGTTGGAACGAAAAGATTAACCTGACTTCTATAACAGATGATCTGGAGATCATTGATAAGCATTTTATTGATTCAATTTTACCTTTGAAATGCTTATCCCTGGATTGCGGGGATAAGGTTACAGATGTGGGAACCGGGGCTGGGTTTCCCGGACTGCCCATCAAGATAATGAAACAGGATATTGAACTCCTGCTTGTGGAGTCCATCGGTAAAAAAGCATCTTTTTTAGATCATCTGGTAAAAAAGCTGGCTCTGGATAATGTAAATATAATTAATTCTCGTATTGAATTATTGGCAAAAACATCAGATCACCGGGAAAAATATAATATAGTTACTGCCCGGTGTGTCGCCCATTTGTCGGTTATTGCTGAATACTGCCTTCCGGTAACCCGCATTGGTGGATGTTTTATTGCTTATAAAGGAAGCGATTCTGATTCTGAGATAAAAGAAGCTGAAAATTCCATTCATGTCCTGGGAGGAT
>WJIO01000073.1 GCA_014730235.1 Candidatus Poribacteria bacterium | reverse complement strand
CCTATAGACTGCTTGATTTGATAACATTCTACACTGCCAACGAAAACGAAATGCGGGCCAGAACTATCCCCCGAGGAACTAAAGCCCCTCAGGCAGCCGGAAAAGTGCATACCGACATGGAGAAAGGTTTTATCAGGGCGGAAGTTATACACTACGAGGATTTGATAAAAGCCAGTTCCATGAAAGCGGCAAAAGATAAAGGACTTATGCACCTGGAAGGCAAAGAGTATGTGGTAATGGATGGCGATATGATGTATTTCAGATTTCAGGCGTGATCAGTAAATTGTATTTATTGACCAATATAGATATTATAACTCGACTTATATTCAAAGAGATAGTTTTAATATAAATCAGAAGCTATAGGGAGAATTTTTATGAAGAAGGAAAAAGATAAAGCAAAAGAAATACCTATAGATGAAGAAAATGCTGAAATAGAGGAATCAGCAAAAGAAGCTGATGAAGAAGGAAAATCCGAATCGGAAACCGATCAGGAAATAGCCCAGATGCAACAGGAGTTGGAACAGGCTGATAATATGATGCTCCGGCTTGCGGCTGAACTGGATAATTATAAAAAGAGAGTAGCCAAAGAGCGAGAATCGCTGGTAAAATATGCAGCGCAGGAAATCATAGTATCCCTGCTACCTGTTCTGGATAATTTTGAAAGGGCCATCGAGTCGGCGGATAAATCGAAAGATTTTAAATCCTTTCTGGACGGCGTAAAGATGATTTACAAGAGCATGTATGATGCCCTGGAACGTAAAGGGGTGTGCAGGATAGATGCTGTGGGCGAGGAATTTGACCCCAATGTCCATGAAGCCGTAACCCAGATAGATTCTGAGAAATATCCGGAAAACACAGTCGCTCAGGAGCTTCAGAAAGGCTATATGCTGCATGACAGGGTTATAAGACCTGCGATGGTAGCGGTTTCCAAAGGCTCTCCCAAGGAGGATAAGTAGTGTCAAAGGTTATAGGTATAGACCTAGGAACGACCAATTCATGCGTAGCTGTCCTGGAAAGTGGAAACCCTGAAGTTATCGCCAATGCTGAAGGTTCACGTACTACACCTTCGGTGGTAGCTTTTACCAAGGAAAATGAAATACTGGTTGGTCAGGTAGCCAAACGTCAGGCCATAACAAATCCAAATAATACGATATTTTCTATAAAACGCTTTATGGGCAGAAAATATGATGAAGTAACTGACGAAATTACAAAAGTACCCTATGAAGTAATACAGGGTAAAGAAGGTAACGCTGTTGTAAAAGTCAGTGATCAGGAACAGATGCCCCAACAAATATCCGCTATTACCCTACGGAAAATGCGTGAAACAGCAGAATCATATCTGGGCGGAAAAGTGACTCAGGCAGTTATTACTGTTCCGGCTTATTTTAACGACAGTCAAAGGCAAGCCACGCAAGATGCGGGTAGAATAGCGGGATTGGAAGTTCTGCGGATTATAAATGAGCCTACAGCGGCGGCACTGGCCTACGGTTTAGGTAAAGGCAAAACCGATGAAAAAATAGCTGTATACGATCTTGGCGGGGGAACTTTTGACATTTCTATTCTCGAACTGGGGGAAGGTGTTTTTGAAGTCAAGTCAACCAACGGTGATACTCATCTTGGCGGCGATGACTTTGATCAGAAGATCATAGATTACCTGGCGGATGAATTCCAGAAGGAAAACGGTATAGACCTGCGACAGGATAATATGGCCCTGCAAAGACTTAAGGAAGCGTCTGAAAAGGCCAAATGCGAGCTTTCTACTACCATGCAGACAGATGTAAATCTGCCGTTTATTACAGCCGATGCCAGCGGGCCAAAGCACATGAATATTACCATGAGCAGGAGTAAGCTGGAACAGTTGGTGGATGATTTAATTCAGCGCACTGTCGGCCCCTGTAAAAAGGCTTTGGCTGATGCTGGACTTACGGCTGATGATATAGACGAAGTTATTCTGGTGGGAGGACAAACCAGGATGCCCAAGGTTCAGGAGATAGCAAAGCAGATATTTGGCAAAGATCCACATAAGGGAGTTAATCCCGATGAAGTTGTGGCCGTTGGCGCCGCTATCCAGGGTGGTATTCTTTCCGGTGATGAAGGTGTTAAAGACGTTTTGCTTCTTGACGTTACCCCACTTTCACTGGGTATTGAGACCCTGGGCGGGGTTTTCACAAGGCTTATAGACCGAAACACCACTATTCCCACAAATAAAAAACAGGTGTTTTCAACAGCCTCTGATAATCAATCGGCTGTGAGTATCCATGTGCTTCAGGGCGAGCGAGACATGGCGGCATACAATAAAACCCTGGGAAGATTTGATCTTGTAGGTATTCCACCGGCCCCAAGAGGTGTGCCTCAGATCGAAGTTACCTTTGACATTGATGCCAATGGAATCCTGAACGTTTCAGCGAAAGATATTGGAACCCAAAAGGAACAGAGCATTCGCATCGAAGCTTCCGGAAAACTTAACGACGAAGAAATAGAACAGATGGTTAAAGATGCTGAAGAGCATGCCGCCGAAGACCAGAAAAAACGGGAAGAGGTGGAAGTCCGAAATCAGGCGGATTCGGCCGTATACAGCGTGGAAAAATCCCTGGAGGAATACGGCGACAAGGCCAGCGATGAGGAAAAACAGGAAGTTCAGCAGGCTCTGGATAAGCTGAAAACATCCATTGATGGGGATGATGTTGAAGCTATAAAGGCTGATACGGATGCGCTTATGGAGGTATCCCAGAACCTGGCCCGGGTTATGTATGAAAGAGCTTCAAAAGAAAAAGAAGAGCAGCAACAATCGGAAACGGGCAGCGAAGATGAAGGTAAAGACCAGGAAGAAGATGTCTCTGAAGCTGAGTACACTGTAGTGGACGAAGAGGAAGAGAAGGAGAAGACAGAGGAATAAGTAATATTTACCTTGCTGGAAATCCCTCTTTAAACCCCTTTGGAAAAGGGAATGAGGTTCTTCGCTTCGCTCAGAATGACAAAAATAGTAATAAAAATGGCAAGGAAAAGATACTTTTTAAATTTGCATAAACTATTATGGTTTTAGCTGAGGTGTGAAAAGTGGCCAAAAGAGATCCCTATGAAGTATTAGGAGTTGGTAAAAATGCCAATGATAAGGATATAAAGCAGGCTTATTATAGACTTGCAAAAGAGCATCATCCCGATAAAAACCCGGACAAACGAGAAGAATCTACTGAAAAATTTAAGGAAATACAGGAAGCTTATGATGTTTTAAAAGATCCAAACCGACGGGCTAGATATGACCAATTTGGCTGGGATGGATTGGAAGGAACAGGATTTAATCAGGGTGCTGGCTTCGGATTTGGTTCTTTTGAAGATATAGTGGAAGAGATATTCGGCGGCGGAAGTATATTTGATGACTTTTTTGGCACAAGAACCCGACGTCGCTCAGGTCCCAGACCCGGCTCTGATCTGCGAAAAGACATAGAAATCACACTGGAAGAAGCTGTCAAAGGAAAAGAGATGAGTATTGAAGTGCCTACCCTTCGGGTTTGCCACACATGTCAGGGAAGTGGCTCAAAAGATGGCTCAACACCTCAGACATGTCTTCAATGCGGCGGAAGGGGTCAGGTACAACAGCAAAGTGGATTTTTTATTACCAGCCGAACATGCCCAATATGCAAGGGTGAGGGTGTGGTTATAACAGATCCTTGCGAATCGTGCAACGGAGATGGTCGAATACCTCATACCTCCAAGTTATCTATTAATATCCCTCCGGGTGCATCTAATGGTCTTGTCCTACGTTATCCCGGCGCTGGAGAGGCAGGGATAAAAGGTGGTAATCCAGGAGATCTACATATTGTAATTCATGTAGCAGAACACCCGATTTTTGAGCGTCAAGGCGATGATCTCATCTGTAAGGTAAATGTTGCCTTTACCCAGGCAGCTTTAGGCGCAGCGATCGAAGTTCCTATAATCGGTGGGAAAGCAAAGCTGAATATACCTTCGGGTACGCAAAATGGTAAAGTCTTTTCCATGAAAGACCGGGGAGTTCCTCATCTGCGCGGTCGGGGCAGCGGCGACCAGTATGTTAAAGTAAATGTTGATATTCCTACCAAATTATCATCTAAAGAAGAAAACCTGATCCGGGAATTGGCAAAGCTAAGGGATGAGAAAGTAGCTTCGCCGGAAAAGGGATTTCTAAACAAGGTCAAAGATGCCTTATCTTAAAGCGATAATTTCACAGGAACGACAAATTTTGCGGTTTGCATAGTTATATAAGTCTATGGCGTTTCTTCATGTCAATGTAGACTTTATTTGATACCTCTCTGATAATATTACTGGCCTTATTTTTCCAAACTGTATAGTTTGATGCCCTTCGTGATTTCTGTATTATACAGATTAGTGTGTAGGGATAACGCTTGCCATCTTTCCCTTTTGCTACAAGAATGGCCATGTTACCGATAAGATATGCTGTGCTGCCAGTCTTATCGTAAACCAGGGTTGCACTGGGTACGTGTTTTGCACCCATACAAACTCTGTCTCTATTTGGTAGGGCCATCAATCTGCGCAGTTCGATGGAATATGGAAGGTTGCCATTCCACATGGCATATAAGAAACGACTATAGTCGTGGGCTGAGGCTTTATTACGGTAAGTCTGACCACCTTTGGGGATATACTCACGAATTATTGTATCGGTAAATATACCACTATAGTTAGTCTTTAAGATATCCTGCACTTTAGCTGGCCCACCAAGCTGTCTCATAACCCAATTTGTTTCAGTATTTCTACTGCGCTGGATCATGGCTTTCATCTTGGCTTTGCTTTTTGGACCGTATATCATATTACCGTTTTTAACCTGATGAAAGAAGGCAAGAGCCACAAAGGGTTTAAACATGCTGGCGCATTGCAGTGGTATATCTTCGTTGATGGATACTACTTTCTTTCCAGTAGTAAAATCGTATACGGAACAAGAGAATTTATCATTTTGGGAAATTGTTCTTGTGCGTTTTAGATCTGATACATATCTTTCGATCTGTTCCTGAAGGCTGAGGTTTTCCTGTGGGGCTTGAACTCTGGGTTTTTCAACCTTTGTTTTTCTTATAGTTTTTTCCGGTTTGATGGGAATTTTTAAAAGGCTTTCAGGAACATTTCCAAGACTTTGGCTATATATAACATCGTTGTTTACATTTTCCCGGATTATGGCAGCCCTAAGCCTGACTGATCTAAGTAATTTAGAATGTCTACGGGCAACGCTTCTGGTTGATTGTTCTTCACCCCTTCTTATGTATATTAAGGCATAATTTCCATAAGCAGTCTTCTGAATCACTAAATTTCTGCCCACTTCCCTACCCAATATACGGACAATCTTTTTATAATTTTCTTTCTGTACTTCCAGATTTGGCCCCAGTCCATAGCTAATATTGTATAAATCATGATAACCAGCGTCCTCTACAACAGAAGCCGAATCCAGCTCAGTGTTTTTAAGTAATTCTGCGTGTTTTTGCAAAACAGCCATAGCCGATGCTTTATCGCCGTTTAAATCGTATATAGCACCGTAATTACCAGAAGATTCTCTAACGAGACGAAGTTTTCTCCTGGAATTGTAATCTAATACCGATCCAACCTGTTTCAAACAAATAAGCGCTTTACCAAGATGTGAAGTCCATATATAAGAAACGTCGAAACTGCTGGTTCTTACCCTACCCATGACGGGCCAGGAACTTAAGGTTGTAATTAACACCAGCAAAGCCAAATACCTTAAAATCCTAGTATTTTTGACTATTCTTAGCATTTTGAATATAAACCCCTACTGAAAAATGATTATACTTTGCCCTCAGCTATATAGATCGGTTGATCATTGCAGATTCTTAAGTAATTTTACTAAAAATCACTAAAAACATAGCCTAAAAACGTAGTGATATATTCACATAAGTTTATTATATCATAAATCTTTTAGATGTCCAAGCCTTTATTGATAATCTTTTAGCTGATTTTCCACATAAGCTGGATTAAGGTGTTCTATAAAATTGTCAATGCTATTACCTGTTTTATATTCTATAGCCTCTTTTGTTGTTCTTCTGTAGCGATATTCCCATGAAAAATTCTTGGATGGGCCGAATCGGATGGGCCCGGTAGGTATGTATCTGGGTGGAAATAAAGGTATAGATATAGTAAAACCGCCGTTAAAGCCTATATCGGTCTTGATGGCAAAAAAACCCAGATCCAGTTCCCCAAACTGACGGAGCATTTCAAAACGCCATCCTGTATCAGCTTCCAGATATTTTCCATATTTTGCTGTCAGAACTAAATCAAAAGGAGACAATCGAAATCCTGCGTTTGCTGTACCAGTTAGCAAATCTACATCTTCCCACTGCCAGTTACCCTTAAAGTATGAAGCATATCCGGTATATCCGCCATCTGCGCCCAGATACAGAGAACCATTAAAAAAGTATTTTCTGATCTCCATATCAATACCATAGCGATTTTCTGTGAAATAGCCTGCTGTTGTAGATACAAAAGTCTTAAAAGGCAGACGCAGGATCTGGTTAGCAGCGAGGATTCCCGGTCTCCAGTAATCATCTTCCTCACCAAACTCATTTTGTATGGGTATTATCATCTGACCAAGAATGGACATTCCCTTCCATAGATTAAGATCGGCTGTAGGGGCAAGATTAAATTGGGTGGCGATTGATTCGCGATGACTGCCAAAATGTGCTTTAAACTGTGGTTCTATGGTAATATCCAGCATAAATGCAGGGGAATTTAGCTTTGGATTACCGTATTTTTTCATAGATTCAGTGTGGGTTTCAATGGAAGCCGTAAATCCCGGAGAATTAGACTTGTTTTTACTGGCAATTGTGTATAATGGAGGTGATACTGTACTTTTTATTACGGACACCAGAGGAATTCCTCGATTTTGAGGTATTATCAGAATATTCTTCTGTTTGTCTATAAAAGGAGCGGAAATATTTAAAACTTCCTCTATGGCTTTTGTCTCATGCCGGTAAATCCTGTTTTCGTAAGTTATGGAAATAAAATCACCCTCAGAAGCTACAGAGACGTTTTCAAAACCATGTTCTGCGAGAGTTGGTGCGATTTCACTTTCCTTCAAATATCCTTCAATGCGCTGTTGGGCGAGGGTTTTGCCCTTTGGCATTTCACTAATAATATTCTTAACATCTTTACCAATTGGTTTTGGATTTTTTACAATCCCTAATTCCGGTTCTTCAGTATTTTCAATATTTTCCTGTTTTATTTCCGGTTCAGTCTCAATATCTACTTCTTTCTGTGCCCCTTTGATCTCTGGTTCTGTAATTGTATTTTCGGATTTTACTTCAGTTTTAACTGTCTCAAGGTCTTTGATCTGGGGTTTATCTTTTTCAGACTCTTGCTTAATTATCCTAGTATCAATATCCGGTTTTACCTCTTCTTTAATACTTACATCAGGTTCTTCTATTTTTTCTTCTTCTGGTATCTCAGAAAGTGTTTCCTGTTCACTTTCAACTTTATCAACTTTAATTTCATTTTTTTGTTTTTCTTCTTTCTTTTTCAAATCCTTCAATATTTCAGTAGCTTCTTCTTCTTTTTCAGCCTCTTCAACTTCAGCAACTTTTTTCCTGACCAATACAGGTATATTTAGCTTCTGACCAATTTTCAATGTGCCAGATCCTGATATTTTATTAAATCTGGTGATATATTCAACATTGTCTTTGCTTTTAAAAAACTTTTCTGATATTGATTCAAGGGTATCATCCTTCTGGACTCTATAGAATTCTAGCTGGGGTATTTTCAGGTCTGTGCCTATTTCAATATCCGTCACATCCTTAATATCATTGAAATTCGCTATAATCTCAGACAGATTGCCTTTTTTATAATGAATTGAGGCAATTCGCCATAGAGTTTGATCCTTTTGGACTGTGTGCAATACATAAGAGACTTCATATATGTCTTTATTTTCACCCTTTTCCTGAGCCATGAGGGGAAATGCCAGAAGAAGTATTATAGTTATTGTATTTATAATTTTATTCATGGATTGGATACCTCTGTATTAAGCAAGTTAAAGCGCAAAAAATGTATTTTCTTACAGTAAAATATATCACAAATCCAAAGCTATGTCAAAAATTGACATCAAATTTCCCTTTTACTTTTCATTGCTGCTGCAAACAGAGCAGCAGCAATAGGAAGTAAACTGGCTATGCTCATGGCCGGAACCACATCACCGCCAAAGGCATCGGCAATAATACCAAAAAGCAGGGCCAGTATACCGGCTAAACCCCAACTGAAACCCATCATCAAAGATGATGCGGTACTGGCTCCTTCTGGAATAAGCTCCTGGGCCATAGAAAGCGGGACAGGATTAGGCAACCCCAGAGCCAAACCGGATGCAACAAGCAAAACAGCCATAATTACGCCGCTGGAATGTATTAACAAAAGTAGAAGCGGGGTAGACATTAGCAGAGAAATAATAAGCAAACGTTTTCTGCTGTATATATCGGACAAATAACCACCAAGTAGTGTGCCAAAACCAATGGAAAGAAGGAAAAGAAAAATTACGCTTCCGCCTATCATTATGGATAAACCCCGCTGCTCTATAAGAAGGGAGAGAAAATTTGTAAACACTATACCGACAGTAGCTCTGAACATTACTATAAGACAAAGTATGGACAAGGCCTTGAATTGAGGTTTAATCACCGCCCATACGTCGATAGACATTTTCTTTCTATTACCCTTTTCTTCAGGAACAGCATATTTGTATAGCAGCAAAGATGTAACTATTCCGAAAATGCTAAAAAAAGGAATCCAGGAATGTCCAAATGAGGACATAAGAGTAGCAGCAACCAAAGGACCGGCAGCAAAACCAATAGTTCCCCCCGTCATAAATATAGAGAGACTTAATCCTCGTCGGCTTTTGGCCAGGTCGCCAGCAGAAGTGGCTGCATGAGGATGAAAAGCTGAAACTCCTGAACCGCCAATAATGAGTAAAACCAGCAATATCCAGAAATTAGGTGAAAGGGGCATAAAGCTCATGAAAATCGCCGCAACGGCAGTTCCGGGAACCAGAAACAGCCTTTTACCCCATCTGTCGCCAAGATAACCGTAAACAACCTGACTCAATGATCCGGATGTGCTTACAACAAATATAAGCACACCTATCAATGTTTTGGATAAATTAAATTTATTTTCAAATACAGGTAGTAAAGCGGGAAGGAAATTTGCGTAAAGGTCGGTGACCCCATGAGCCAGAGATAGAATAATAAGGCTTGTTTTGTCTGATTTGCTAGCCACCAATACCTCCTTAGATTTATTTTTTACTAAATATCCCTAATTCCAACCAAAACAAGGAATTAGAAATAATAAAATATAATCATTTTTCAGAAAAATGACCGGTTACATGGAGTATTCACGACTAACAATGGTGAATTCAACAAAACAGCTAAATCATACCAGTTGCTACTTACTTCCTGCAACCTTACATAATTTATCGTCGTCAGAAACATAAATTAATAAAATTCTATGTTTCAACTGAATCTTGCTTAAGATCAGTTTTCACCTTAATAGACGGCGGCTCACCTCCAGAGATTTCAGACCAGATGCCAGCTACAAGAAACGGCCGTCTTCTCCACACCAAATTGAGGGGGCGGCCCTATTTATTTTAAACCAAAAATCATCTTATGCACTGAAATTGGCATGAGCGACCAGTCAATAAAACAGGACAGGCTTTTTCTGGTGACGAAAGCGCAGTTTCTAAGCATGTTGCGGCATTTCTTTCAATATATTTATTTGGTATATAAGAATAAGCTCCAGCCTGAAGGGCATCAAGTCCCAGTTCCGCACCTTCCGAACTTTCAGAAAGCCACGCAAATTTAGGAGATGTAATTATGATTTTTGTATTGGGAAAAGCTTTTCGCAGTAATGATACCAGATCGCTACTCCTCCGGAATATACCCCATTGTAATATTATTGCATTATAATTGAATTTTCTCAAAAGTCTGAGAGCGCGTTCATCATGATCCACCGCTGTTACCTGGTGTCTCTGTCTTTCAAGGCTTCTTATAAGTCTTCTGCGGATTCTTTCGTTTGGATGAATTATAAGTATGCCACCTTCCCTTAAGCCGCTTTCAACCCACAGATCGGCAGGCATTGTTGCATTCTCAAACTTTCTCTGCTCCCTTTGTTCTATCTGCCTGACGTAATCCTGTATCTGACGGACTTTTTCATCCATCTTTTTCTGGCTGGAATAATATGATCCGCCCAATTTTTTCACCAACTTTCAAGCATTATCAAGAGAATTCTTCCTCTTTCGGATTTAGTGTTATTCTTAGCGATCGCATCTCTGCAAAATAAAAGGGTAAGTGAAATCACTTACCCTTTTATTTTATCATAATACATGCAGTTTAGTGAAGAGCTTTTATCTTGCTCCAGGTAGTGGATAATTTTCCCGTTGGTTCAACTGAAGTAATATAGAGAGGCACTTCTGCGTCAGAGGGCTTACCTCCGTCATTTCTAAGGCATACCACATCAATCCTGGGATAATCATTGGCGTCAGATTCCCGGATACCGATCTCAAGGTAATTATCACCTACAACCAGCGGTGGGTCAATTGAGCTTTGACCGTTGGATCTATGCTGCTGCCAGAACCAGGGAAGGCGTTCTCCCACATCGGTAAGAAGTATATCCACGTTGTTTACACTGGCAGGAAAGATATCGGGTGGATCGTTCCATCTTAGACTTGTGTCACCTCTGGTTTCGGGAGTCCAGTTTTCACCATCGGCGCTTAATCTGAAGAAAAACGAGTTAAAATCGGCGGCGTTGATAAGGGCCATAGGTTCATATAATCTGGCCCATGCTGCCCAGACTTTACCATCGGCGGTAGATTCGCCTGCTTTAACT
>WJIO01000072.1 GCA_014730235.1 Candidatus Poribacteria bacterium | reverse complement strand
TATTTCTCCTGCCGTGTTTTCGGATTGCTTCTGAACGTTTTAATTGCCTGGAAAATGATTATAAAGTTTTGTCATTTTCCTCATTCCTGCAGAGTCAGGAATAACATATATAAAAAGCCATATTCTTAAATTTTTAGGTTCTTCCTGGTTCAGTGTGGCAAAGATAAGAAACCCTTTATACTGTCATTCCTGCCTGCGCGGCAATAACAAGCCGAGAAAATTTTCAAATTATTGCCATACCAAACCCGGGAGAGCCAGAAATCGGATGTCTAAAAAAAACATTTTAGTGTGAAAAGTATAATTTATTAAATCTTGGCTCCTATTCTTACTCATAATCTACATCATGATCACAAAAAAGTCAAACACTTTTCTTGACAAAGGTAAGATTAATCAAATTGAGGCAGCATAGCCTTTGACGCCGCCAGAAGCTCATCCAGCATGGTCTCGGACTTCTCCGGCGGGATGGCCATTTCGTCCAGCAGTAAGGCCTGTAAAGCCAGATTCTTATCGGCCTTTACGCCTGCGTCAGCCACCAGTTCCTGCCACGCTATGCGCTTTTCCAGGAATCCCTTTAGCCATACAGGTGCTTTGTCCATGTATAATCCCCTGACACCGCAGGCATCGGTAACGCCTTCCACTTCCAGGATAGCATGTTCCGGCAGGTTTGGCACTGACCCCTTGTTAGGAATGTTTACGATATGCACCTGTCTCTTACCCAGGGCTATGTTTTCAATAAGCTTACCAAGCCCCTCGCCTGTAAGCGGATCAGAGGGCCCATCGGGCAGATTGACCTTTGCCAGTCCTTCGGTCATATCTTTTAACTGCTTCTGGCGCATCTCCTTTTTCTGTGCCTCTGAGAGTTCAGGATGTTCTTGCAGTTCCAGCTTTTCGTAGTTTGTGCCGTGAACATGATCCAGAAGGCCGTAGGGGATATCATCCCTGCTTTTAATCTGGGCCGGGAACTGGTAAAACTCGATGACATGATCATCAGGGGGATATGTTATCTGGTATCCGTATATCTGCGACAGCTTGTGGGTCATGATCTGCCCCGGCACCGGGCCCCGCTCTTTCACCTTCTGCCAGAATTCAGGATACAGGTCTTTCCCCTGCCGGTTGCACATACGGGTAAACCAGTAATAATGGTTTGTGCCGATCCAAACAGTATCCAGATCATGAGGGGAAACGTCCAGTATTTTTGCCACCCCCATAATACCCCCCTGGACGCCATGACATATACCCACAATGTTTTCAATGTCTGTATACTTCTTCATGGCCCTGCACAATACGGCCATAGGATTTGAATGGTTCAGAAACACCACATTGGGACAGCGCTTCTCCATTTCATGGCATATATCAACGTATATACGCACACTACGCAGACCCATCATCATACCAGCCGGGCCTGTGGTATCACCGATGATCTGGTATATGCCGTAACGGGCAGGGATTATCATGTCCTGTATATGATAGCTTGTGCCGTATACACCGCCCACAGACGCGCCGGAACCACCGATGGACGAAACGGCGAAGTCCGCGCCGTCCAGAGCCTCTGCAAGATCTTTACAAGCTCTGACCTTCATACCTGTTCCGCTTTCCTCGGCCAGCCTTGCGCCGTGTTTTGCCATGACCTGGCATTTTTCATAATCAATATCATAAAGGGCTATCTCGCTTCCCTTCAGTCCTTCCATGACCACCATATCGCCTAAAGCCCTGGTAAAATACCAGCTTCCGCCACCTAAGCATACAATTTTTTTGTTCATTTTTAATATCTCCAAATAAGTTTAACTATTTACATTTATCTTCAATACAAAATCATAATTAACATTAGCTTTGAGGTTTTTTCAATAAATCCAAATCACACAAACATGTCATTCCTGCGAAGGCAGGAATCCAGGAGTATCATCACAAGTTTTGGATTCCTGCCTTCGCAGGAATGACATGTCTGGAAAACTATCAAATTATTTCCCCATTTAAACCTGAATAAGCATGTTTTTTAAGACCGTTTGAGCGTTGCCTATTGTTATATTTTTTCTTTCCTCTTCTGACAGACCGGCAGCCTGAAGCTTAAGGATGGCTGACCTGACAACAAAGAAGGGGGCATGAGTTCCAAAAACCAGTTTTTGCGGGCCGTATAACTGGATCATGCGTCTCAGACCACCCATGTATTCAAGGTTTGATATATCCAGCCACAGGTTTTCCAGTTCTTTTATATCCTGAGATGATACTGCGGCTTCTACCCATTTTATACCACCAAGTATGAATCCGGTGTTTGGATGATCCCGGACAACTCCGATCACCTGTTGAATACTTACATCTTCTGCTCTTGCCAAATCGCTTTGTGCTCTAATATCCTGTATTCGCATCTGTATTATAACCGGCTTATTCGTCTGACCAGCCAGCTCGAGCATTTGGTATACGCTATCATGGGATAAGCTGTAACCATGATAGTTCGGATGCAGCTTCAAAGCGATGAATTTCATCTCAATAAAGCATTTTTCCATACTCTGGGACCAATTTGTCATGCTGGGGTCAATTACAGCTACCGGCAAAAGCTGGTGTGATTTTTTTATAGCTTTGTAAAGCTCTTCGTTAGCAAGCTGGGGATCGTCATAGAACATACCTTCTATTGGCGAAACCAAAGCCTTCTGTATGCCATGGGAGTTAAGCATTTGTTGTAAATCAGTTAGCCGAGAATATTTTAACGGGCGGTAGGGCCAGCTACCTGTGTATGTATTTATATCAATCATAATTTATAAACCTTTGCAGTGTTTATATGTAAAATCTTTTGCTTTGTCTGTTCAGGAATATCAGCTCCTAATACCTTTCCTAACTGGACGTCAAAGCCTCTGCCGGGAGCATCAGAACCAAATAATATACGTTCTGCTCCTAGATTCTTAACGGCGTGTTCAAGTATACCTGCTTCTGGTTCTCCTCCTCCAGTATCAACATAAATATTGGGGTATGGTGCGATCCGGGCTATACCATTAAATCCTGCGCCGTATAGATGGGCCATATGAAGCCTGAGTTCGGGATATTTACGGGCAAGTTCTGCCACATCCTCTGTGTTGGATTCGTCCTCCATGTTTCCTGTGGTCTTGTTCCATGCGTGTTGTAGTATAGGGACGTCCAGTTCTACTGCCTTCTCTGCTATGGGTTCAACGCAGATTTCGCTGGCTTTTGCGGCTATCCACAGCTTTATTCCTACCATAGGCCCCCCTGCTATACATCTTTTAAGTTCTTCCTGGGATTCCTGATAATGCCTTGGGTTGACATAGCAAATTCCTATAACCCGATCCGGAAAGCTGTTTACTGCATCTATAACCAGATCATTGGCCCCTCTGACTTCCTCAACTGTGGGATAGCTTATGTATCCCCTTACGCCCAGGGATGAAACAATAAGTTTTTCTACTCCTGATATATCGGCATGTTCCAGAAGGTTTTCTATAGGCTCTGTGTGGGTGATGTGAATGTGGGAATCTATTATCATATTTGTTTCCTTTCGCTGAGATATTATAAGTATGTTTTCCTGGGAGATCAAGAGCCATGTTCACATTTTGACCCTTTACCATAGATAAGTATCAATGGAAATGAGATTCTTCATTCTGCTTATAATGACAGGCAGATTGTTTATTCAGGTTTAAGTGGTGAAATTTTCAGTTGTTTAGACAATTTTATTTTCATTTCCACACTCAAGTCAGAAGAACTGATAAATTAAATACATTATAAAATTTGCACAGGAGACATTGATATGAGTGAACCCTGGGAAACGCTGACAGATAAACAGAAAAAGGCAATAACATCAAAAGCCAAAAAGCTTAGTGATGATGAAATAAACGAGCGTTTTACAAACAAAGATGGGAATATTGTATTTCGCATCTTCAGGAAATCTGATAAAGCCCTGGCCGGGAAGCTGGATATTGATAAAGCCGGTCAGGAATATGAAGCTGATACATCATTGGATTGCAGCCAGCCGGAAAAAGAAGAAATTGAAATATCTGAAGTTCCCCTTATACCGGCTGATGAGTTTGATTATGAGCCAGAGGAAATGGAATATGATAAAGACGCGGCAAAGATAGTTGATGAAAAAACCAGAGACCTTATGCCGTATTACGAAGTTGATGAAATATCTTCTGATGAATCAGAATCCGAAAATGATCTTTCCCCTCTTCCACCAATAGTAGATCACAGACCTTCCCAGTCCTCAGTGAAAAACCAGGGCTATCGTGGAACATGCGTGGCTCATGCGTCATTGGGTCTTATGGAATCCTTTGACCATATACCTGACGACCTTTCGGAACAATGCGCCCATTACAAATTCAACGAATTCATGAACCGACCTCACAACTATAACAGCGGTCTGAGAACCACAGACGCCGCAAAGCTTTTATCCCGCTCGGATGGTAAAGTATGTGAAGAGAAGCACTGGCCATACATAACAAGCCAATATACCATTAACCAGATGGTTAAGAATAAAACTTATGCTCCTCCCCGGGGATATGAGGAGAAGACCATATATGGTTACATGCCGAATGCTTACAAAATTATAACCGATAGGGGGTTGGAAGGTGAAAGCATCAAAAACACCAAATACCTGGAATCGCTTCTGCAAAAGGGTTATAACATCGTTATCGGTACGTGGGTGTCATGGGATGATAAGGACAACGACGGCATCCTGGATCCGGTTCTGGCTTCCAATGGTAAACCACTGGGTCTGGGTGGACATGCCATGCTGCTTGTGGGTTACAATAGTCTTGAGCAGTATTTTATTGTAAAAAATAGCTGGGGAAGGGGTTGGGGACACAATGGATATGCCTATTTACATTATAACCTGGCCAGATCGTGCTTTAAATACGGTTTTGTGGTGGACAGTGTATTACCGGAGAAAAATGGTAATACTCTTTCACGCAGTCTCAGGCAGGCCCCTTATGAAACAGGAAAGATCAGCCGGGATAAGCTGGGTGCGGCTGTGCTTTTCATGCGCACTTCTCATGGACGTTATGCTGTATGCGAAGCATATGCGGGAGAAAATCTGCTTTTGAAAAATATTCGGGTTTATAATGAAGATGGAAGCGTGCATCTGGAAAGAGAATCCCTGATTATAAGGAAAAATTACCTCTGCGATCTGGACAGCGGCAGGGAAACCAGTATGGACGCTGATTTCTGGTGGCAGTCTTCAATTCTTGGTAATAATAATCTGGTTCCCCGAAACAGGGCCGGTATATATATCGCCTTTGACTTTGCAGATCTGGATTTATACCAAATCAGAAGGATAACCCTGAACACGCGTCCTGTTTCCTCTAAACTACTGAATTATGCTGTGGTAGTGGGAAAAACAACCGCAGGTCGGAGTTTCAAGATGCTGGTTCATGCTTGTGATGATGGCTGTCTGAATGTCTCTTATCTTGAATTATTTAAGCCCGACGGCAATCGCTATCGTTATACCACAAATGTTAAATTATCACCCTGGCATAAATATAACTTGGATACATTGAAAGTGGAAGACGGCAGGTATGCAGATATATGGTGGCATAAATGTTCGACAGGAGAGAATGTTCTTGAAAGTTACTCCAGTGCCCGTATAAAGTTGCTATGGAATATTTAGTTATCTTGTAATCGTTAAAAAATGAAAAATGTGTTTAGAAAATACCTTTATAATTATGGTAAATTACAAAATTTGTCATTCCTGCTAAAGCAGGAATGACAACTAAATTATATCCATTTTTTAACGATTACTATCTTATAAATATCTCTTCGGCAGTTTCTGTGGATTTTGATTTATCGGTTATTTTATTGACCCTTATATGAATTTCATCAGAATTTATTTTTACGTGGCAGTAGTGATATATGATTTTCTGGCAAGGTATTACCTCAAATCCTTCTGTTTTGTAATCATTTAAATACTCCTGAATTTTATCCTGAGATGTAGCATCCCGCAGAGGCGCGCCTCCGCCTCCGGTAACTATTATATGAATTTTCCCATTCTCTCCACCGTTACGAATTATGTTATTTTCGTAAAGATGCTCATGACTGCTTAGAATAAGAGGCACTTTATGTTTATAGAAAAGGGATATTTTTCTTCAATAAGCCCTTTCCGGGAACACGTAAAAAAGCTCAGGATGACAAAGATTAATGATATAAAAAGAATGATCTTCCCGATTTTGATTTTTACTTTTTTCAGTTTTATACTCCTGATTATCTGGAAAGAGGTAGATTTACCCTTACATTTCCCTTTTGCTGGGATTCAAAGAAACCAAATATAACCTGAACGACGTTATAGGCATCTATTGCCGGTGATTGGGGTTCGCCACCTACATCGATCAATTCTATTAACTCCTGAGCACCGGCGGGTATTCCTTCTACATCCCAAACTGGCGGGATTATGGGTTCGGGCTTTCCTTTCCTGTATATAACCGGTTCGTCGGAAACGTTTATATATGCTTCACTTCCCACCACTTCAAAGCGCCATTTAGGTGCAGGAGTCTGCTTTGATGTACCTGTGTAGAATCCCCTGACACCATTTTTAAAATGGATATACCCGCTGGCTGAAGGCTCAAGGGTTGGGTCATATCCGCCATCACCTTTATATTCAACATAATCTTCATAGCCTTCTTCCAACTCAGCAAAGACCCATTCGGGTTCACTCTGGGCAATATATATCATGGCATCAATCAAATGAGTGCCATTACGGAAAATGGACGCGCGCCTGCCGCTCAAAGTGCCTACTATATATTTGAGTTCACCAATGTTTCCACCATTGACTAAATCCTCTTTAATATGTCTCCACAGGGGTTGCCATCTCCGGGTATGGTCAATGGAGAGTATAGTTTTATTCTTCTCTACAGCTTGCATCATCCGGTCTGCGTCTTCCAGGCTTGTGGCCATAGGTTTTTCACAGAATATGCCTTTTACGCCTGAGTTAGCTGAATCTACCACCGGTTCTGTATGCAGATGGTCCGGTGTGGCGACTGTAACCACATCCAGGTTTTCTTTGTCCAGCATTTCCCGATAGTCATTATAAAGGGAAATATTGGGCCAGGTGTCGGCCCATCTATCATTGAAGCTGTTTAAGGTCTTTTCCGATATATCACAAGCTGCTACAAATTCTGCATTTTCCAGCCCTACCAGACCGGAAGCATGTCTTGTACCTATACCTCCACATCCGATAACTCCGACACGATATTTATTCATGATGTAATCTCCTGAATTATTTCCTTTATTCTTCGGACAATAATCTCCTCCTGACCGGGTTCAAGGGTTTGTGGATTGACATATATGCCGTTATTACCAGCCCCGGCAAGAGCTATTGAGGGTTCACCCTCCCTTAACTCCCGGAGTATATCATTTCTGGTTTTGCCCAGTTTTTCTTCATCAAAAATCAATTCTGCTCTTGGCATGGGTTGGCCAGCTTCGCTGGGGAAATTTCGTTTTGTGGATACATGTTCCATATCCTTAAACGCGTCCCTTATATACTGAACCTGATCCTCGTAGGTCTGCATAAGCTTTTTATGATCCAGGTTCAGGTATCGTTTAACTGCAGCCATAAGGCCTACCATCTCTTCCTTTCCTACTTTCATAGGACGGCCTATGGATATTCTGGGACACGAATTAAACGCGCAGGCGTCAATCAGGTCTTTCCTTCCTACAATAAGACCGCTGCTCTGAGGTCCACGCAAACCCTTTCCACCGCTGAATATGGCAAGATCCGCCCCCTGCTGGGTATACCACCAGAGGTTTTCCACCGGAGGAATCTGGGCTGCTGCGTCCACAACTACCGGTATATCATATTTCTTTGCCACCTGGATTCCCTTGTCCAGGGGAAGCTGAAGTTCCATAACATGGGGTCTGTAAAAATAAAATATGGCGGCGGTTTTTTCGTTGATGGCTTTTTCCATATCCTCAACGGTAGTGCCTGTTTCATCACCGATCTCCACCAATACGCCCCCGGCCTGTTTGATGGAATAATCAAAACCTACGCGACCATGCTTATGGACGATAACCTGATTTTTCATGCCCTCAGTATGGGGCAAACGACTGCTTTTGGCCGGGTCTGTTCCAGCGATGCAAGCAGCTGTTGCAACGGCAATTCCAGCGGCGGCTCCACAGCATATATAAGCGGCTTCGTTATGTGTCCACTGGGCTATTCTCTCGCCAATTTTATGCTGTAGTTCGTCTACATCCACAAAATAACGGGCTGCTTCTGCCATAGCTCCCATAACTTCTGGCGGAATTATAGAACCACCCAGGGTAGTTACCGTTGCAAGACCGTTAATAACTTTCCTTATTCCCAAATCATCATATACATCCATTTCATCTCCTAACTTAACTAATTGGTTTAATCGCTAAATAACATCACTTATGTCATTCCTGCAAAACTTTTATTCCTTTTTGCTCAAGGTTTTTCAAAAAGCTTGAAGCAGGAATGACAAGCTGAGAGAATTTTTAATTATAACAATACTAAACCCGGAAGAGCCGTAATTGTAAAAAATCATTTCTGTAGATCAGGAATTTCCCAATAAGGTTCAGGGGCATCAACCCATTCCGGCATACTCATGCCTGTTGGATCATAAACAATGTCACCTGCCCTGATCGTCATGACACATTCCAGCTTATCTGAGCCAGTCAGTTTTGCTTTACCACAGTCGGCAAAGCCAAATTTGCCTTTCAGGTGTTCCAGCACAGCCACATCAGCCTCTGCGCCTACGCTTAAAGTGCCTAATTCAGGATGACCGATCTCTTTTGCCGGGTTTACTGTTGACAGCTTGATGACATCCTGCACCGGCATACCCATGCTTAGATACTTGGACATGGTATTTATCATACTCACCACCGGCCCATTTATGTTTCCCATATGCAGGTCTGTGCTTATGGAATCAGGAGCGAAACCATTTTCCAGGGCCCGATATGCGTTGCGGAACCAGAAACTTCCTGCGCCATGACCCAGATCAAAGATAACGCCTCTATCTCTGGCCTGGTACATGTAATCATAAACTTTGCCGTCGTCTGTTATAATAGGGAACTGCCGGGCGAATACATGGGTGTGCATATCACCGGGACGCAGTTTTTCCAGAATAAGGTCAGGATAAGGCCTTTCCGGCGGTCGGGGCCAGAAGTCAACCATGACCGGCTTGCCGCATATCTCTCCGGCTTCTACTGCATTTTCCACCGATGCCCAGGGTGGATGTTCATCATCCCAGGGCTTTTGCGTCCAGTAATGAGCGGCTTTTATGCCTATTACCACATCGGGATAGGCTTCAACTACAGCCGCTGACATCTTTGGGTGCATCTCCTTGGGATCCTGCTCTGTGGAAGTCTGCACCATACCACCGCTGGCAATGTTTACAAGAGCCAGTATCCTTACTCTTGCTGCATCCATACAGCTTTTCTTAAAATCCGCAAAATGCCACCATCCCACCGTACCTGCGTCAACAGTAGTTGTAACGCCGGATGCAAAGAAATGGGCATCTGCATTCACACTCATGACGTAATATCCTGCGCCGGGAGGTAATGTGTATACATGGGTGTGAATGTCAATAATACCCGGTGTTACATAGTGATCAGAAACATCAATTGATTGTGACGCTTCTGATTCCGGAATATCAGCTTCTACCTTTGCTATCTTCTTATCCTTGATGGCCACATCCACTTTGCTGTCAATGTCGTTGGCCGGGTCAATAACGTGTCCGTCTTTAAGCAATATATCAAACTTTTCTGCCATATCTGCACCTCTTTAATTATATCAACCACCAGTGTCCCGGTTCGATTTTTTCTATACCCATACTTCTGTTTTCAGGCCTCAGGGAATTCAGCAGTTCCCGGGCCTTCTCGCCTATGGCTTTGGATGCCAGCTCAACGTTGCGTTTACCCACTTCCACCGATGCGTGGGTTCTGGGATCAAGACCTCCAATGCCCCAGGGGGCACGCATGTCCAGTATTATCTCTTCATTTCCTAATTCGGACATGTCCACCCGGTCGGGGTAGAAGAACATCATGTTGGAAGTCTCCCACTTGGCTGCGTGGTCACTGTTGGATTCTTCTCCCTGACTTAAGGTCATTTCCCACAGACCGATTCCCGCTGCCGTTCCATCGGCGATAACAGGTTTCAGGGCATTGTTAATCATGTGTATCTGCTCTTTTACATTATGCCCGGAAACACCTATAATTACCCGAAATCCTGTCCTTTTTAAACGTTCAAATAGTTCAGTGTAGATAGGAACAAGATGATCCTGATTAAAACCGTTGTGAAGCCACTGGGGAGGATACACCACTCCGCCGAATTCCTCCGCGCATTTTACCAGTATTGCATGGGCTTTAATTGCATCATTACCTAACGGAAGATGCTTTCCATGCCATTCTATCAATCCAAAAGGTACATAAACCACCGGAAAATCCCTGATAGCTGAATCTAGCTGACCGGGACGCATGAACTGCATCTGAACATCCCGGGAAAGCTTGTTATCCATTATTATTACCTCTTAATCTGCCGGTTCATATCGTATGAGTTCAACACCTTCTGTTTCAGCGATGGTGATTTCCAGACCGCTGTTTAGCTCTGAACCTGTATATTCACCGCTTTTTCCACTGCGTTCCAGCGTTACCCTGTATTTCACACCCGGATCAACACCCCTTAGATATGCTTTAAAGCTATCACCTACGGGATATACTGCGTCCTCAGCTGCAGGGCGACGATATATAAGGACAAGACCGGTGTTCAGATCATTTCGGTGGAACTGGTATCCGATCCATGTCTGATTCATAGAACACGGCGTCAACGGGTAAAAATCGCCGATTAGCAGATGACGTATCTGCTTATACAACTCAACCTGCTTTTTGGCTTTATCCATCGGGAAATCATCGTCCAGGGGATGCCATCCCAGGCTGAACTGACCGGCGAAGCTGGACCATGCGCCGTAATCGTCGGTTCTTTCTGTAGGTATGTTGATCACGCTGCCGGGGAGAAACAAATTTGCACCGTAGAGACTGCATTGATCGCTTTCAGAATCATACCACCTGTCGGATTTCTGATGCCAGTGAAAGCGAGATAAAGTTTCAAGATCAATGCGCCTTCCGCCGCCGGAACAACCTTCCATAATCAGGTCTGGATGTCTTTCCAGTAAAGTATCCCACAGTTTGTATAAGCCCTGGATGTGCTTGCTTTCGTTAATGCCCTTACGATCTTCTGAATCTTCCCCGTATTCACCAGAGCCATCCTGACGGAAACAGTCCATGCCTTCGTTCCTAATCATGTATTCCACCTGTTTCAGGAACCACTCCCGGGCTTCCGGAATATCCATCCTGAGCGTGCCATTGCGAACCCATTCGGGATGCTCTTTCATTATAGGGGCGTTACCGCTTACGTTTTCAGAGGCAAACCATAGACCGAAAGCGACGTTTCCTTTTTCCAAAGGTTCGGATATGGGTTTAAATCCCCGGGGATATTTTTCCTTTGAGTATTTCCAGTTACCAAGCCAATTTTGCCAGGGTGCGCCGTCATACCATCCCGCGTCTATAATGAAAAGCTCTGAACCTATTTCAATAAAAGGCTGGACAATTGACAGCACTTCTTTTTCAGTAGCCTGATGTAAGAATCCACCCCGGCCGTGATGGGTAAAGCATACGTTTACTGATACCAGCGGCTTCTGTGGTTCGTCGTTAAGTTGTGGAACATAATGTTTATGAAGCAAGTGCCGGAACATATTTTGTCCATGAAGCCTTTTTCCCTTCCAGAAAAGCAAAAGTATCCGGGCTGTGCGGATTTTTTCTTCTGGATGCAGTATAAAACGGTTGCCTTTTAAACCAACCTCAGTGGTGAGTTCATGGTCTTCAACAGATAGGTTGGCGATCCAGTTTCCTGACCAGCCCACGCCCACGATCATCCCGCGATTTTCCGGTGATTCTATATTAAAAAACGGCATATGCCTGTTGCTGGATGGATGATCACCACCCAGGGTAACGCTGTTGCCTATTTCCCTGGAAGGTAGCTCCCAGGTAAAGGGAATCATATCATCTGCAAAGCTGCGACCTCCTGTTACACCGTGTATTTTATACGGTACATTTTCCCTGTTAAAAACACCGTATGAGAGGGTTTTTCCGGAGGATTTCTGTTTAATATCAAGGGCATTAAATCCCTCAATCAGGGGTGTATCAGTCGATCCTGTGTTTTCAATTTCTATAACCCAATCAACGGCCGGATAACCTTTAAACATTTTCGTTTTCATTGTTATTTGCAGACCAGTATCCACATCCAGCCATACAAAATCCTGATATGTAACATTTTTATTATCGTATTTCTTACCGATCTGGAGGTTAAAGTTTTTCAAAATTTCACCGGACTCTTTTCCAGAATACAAAAAACTGAAGGGTGGACCGGTTTTTAACCAATTTTCAATATATTCCTCCTTGCTATCCGTCAATAATTCTGCCCAGTTTTGAGTTGTGTTCATCTCTTCCCATGTTACCCGACCACTTTCTTCCAGGTGATCCGGCAGAAGATCAATTATTTCATAATCCATATCCGGAACCTCAGCCATGATTAACCTCCTGTGTATGTGTTTTAAAGACGATTTTTTCAAGAAAGATAATAAAACATCTTATTGAATTTTGCAATAATGAAAATTCCAAGCATAAATTTTACATCCCTGTGTTATTGCGAAGAACGGAGTAACAAATAAAGTTTTTAGTCTGTATCAAAATTTTTGGTTCATCCAGTTTAAGTGTGGAAGTGTAAAAGACATTGTCCAATTAAGAAAAAAACATCCTCCATTTGTCATTCCTGCTTCAAGCTTTTTGAAAAAGCTTGAGCAAAAAGGAATAAGAGTTTCGCAGGAATGACAAGCTGAGAAAATTTTCAAATTATTACCATACTCAAACCGGAAGAACCAAAGTTTTCACGGACATAAAATTTATGC
>WJIO01000071.1 GCA_014730235.1 Candidatus Poribacteria bacterium | reverse complement strand
CCAGTATCGCCCGGGGATGGATCATCCCCGGAGTTTAACGCCGGATATGGATGAATATGTCCAGCTTATCAGCAAAGTGGGTAATTTTGCCCATAAATACGGTCTGCGGCTGGAATTAAGCCTTCTAAGTCCTCTTGAAATAGGGCCGGCTTATGTGAAAGCTACTGGAGAATACGGCCGTTGGATGCAGTATCGTAAAGGGCTTCGTGACCCCAAAACAGGAACTTTCAGCGTCCAGCTCTGGCAGCATCAACGCTGGGAGAATAACAAGGGTTTTGTGGATGTAACACCAGAAAATGTGAGGGTATTTGCCTTCCGGGAAGAACCAGTTCCGGGAACACCTTACAGAGTTGTCAATCCTGAGTGGATAAGGGAAATCAGCGATGTTGCAAAAACGGAAATCTATGAAAATGTAAAATCTGGCCACGTCTCCCGACGGGTTCGGGTTTTTGGAAAAGGTGAAACAGGCGCGGAAGGGCTTAACAGGGTCATAGTTGTCCAGGAATATAAAGTGCCGGAAATGGATTATTTCAGCTCATCAGCCCTACCTTACCTTAAAAACCTCATTGATAAATACCTGGACGCCGGGGTTAAATTCAGCGGCTTCTATTCCGATGAAATGCACATCCAGCAAGATTGGGCTTACTTTAGCCATCATGATCATGGTCAGTTTACCATACGATATGTAAGTTCAGGGTTGGAAGCGGAGTATGCAAGACAGTTCGGGGATAAATACAGAGATATGGCCAAATATATGCTGTATTTTGCATACGCTCAGGAAGATTTTTCGCCGGATTTGAGGGCAACAGAAGGGGTTATGCACGTCTTTGGCAGTTCTCCGGAAGATATACACAAAACGGCCTTGTTCCGATCAAGGTATTATACCCTCCTGCAGGACGGCGTTGTGGACTTATTTACAAAAGCAAAGCACTACGCGGAGGAAAAAATCGGTTATAGGCTGGAAACCAGAGCCCATGCAACGTGGGCTGAAAGTCCGACTATTGATAAATGGCGTTATGTAGGCGAAAACGAAAACAGCCGGAAATATGAATACACTTCAAATTTTGTATGGTCTAACACTGTACATCAGGCAGCATCTGCCTGCCATGATTATTTCAAGTGGGGTGAATTCCTTACTGGCACAGGGAACGACCATCCGGAATGTGGATGGCTGGATCGCAATTACTACGGATTTGCCCTGGCCTGCTCTACGGGTATAATCAACGAAGTTCCTTATTCCTACTGCGCTCACTGGGGGCATCCGGGAGAGGTAAGCTGGCGCAGGCGTCAACTTCAAAACGCTTACGGCACAACTCCCGGAACCATGTTTGCCCATGTTCAAGATATGCAGCATCGGGATGTGGATGTATTGATGCTGTATCCCCTTGACTTTGTGAGTGTGGAAGAACGGTTTGGATCGTGGATGACGCAATATGGTTACGCCAACATGATTACCCCGGCAAAGCTCCTGGAATTGGGCGAAGTAAAAGACGGAGTGGTGGAGATGGCTGGACGAAAATTTAATACCCTGGTGGCCACCTTTGAGCCTTTCCCAAAACCGGGCCTGCTGGAAATGATGCAGACCTTAGCTGAGACAGGTGGAAACATAATATGGTCAGGTCCGCCGCCGTTGATGGATTCGGATGGAAATCCTGTGCTGGAAAAATGGCAGGAAATTTTCTGTGTCAAATGTTTAATTCCGGCTGGCGGATGGGGAAAAGGCGCGCCGGGTGGACTTGTAACCTTTGAAAACATTCTGGCTAATGTAGATCCCCAGGTAATACTTACGGATTTCATGGTAGACAGGATATATCCCATAAAACCTGAAAATGAATCTCAGGTAGTGGCAAGATGTGGAAAATATATTACAGGAACTCACCGAAAGCTTGGTTCAGGTGGTTCATTGACATATCTGGCCTATCGTCCAAGAGACGATCAATCAGCCAGTCTTGGTTATGAAACGCGCAACTGGTTCCAGGTTCTGCATGCTCTGGGTGCATATCCGACGGTGACTCAGGGAATAGGCTTTAATGATAATACAGAAGTGGTATCCCGGCATACTCCTTACCTGGCCTGCCGATTCCCCAACGGAACAACAGCCCTGGCCCCTCATCTGACAAAGCTGGAAGAATCCTGGCCCGGCGGCTTTGCCCGGGATCCTCAGCAGGATAAGGAGATCGAGGAAAGGCTTGATCTGCCGGATAAACATATGAAGTTGGAATCTTTTTGGGTAAATGGTTACTGCGTTAATTATGAGGGTACAGGCGCGGTAGCTTTCAGGCTGGATGACGATAAGAACCTTATTGCTTTTGCAGGTAACGAATGTAGGGAAATAACTATAGACGGTAAAACATATATTTTTGCTAACCAACCAGTTAGTCAAATTGGGTGGGGCCCTGTGCAGGAGAACAGAAAGGTTGACGGCGGTGCTGTATTGATGTTATATTGCACAAATCCCGGAAGTATAAAAATCCCGGCTGAATCTTACCCGAATTTGTCAGCTTTTTATGCCCAGGGTAATAAACCCGGAGAACGTGGTAAACCTGTTAATTTTAAGAAAAATAATGGTTATTTTATCATAGAGATTGCCGACTCATCTGTATCAAGAAATATATATGGAGTTGAATAATGAATATCAGCAAAGAAGACAGCGTTATGTCTATGTTTCGTCTGGATGATCGAGTTGCATTGATTACCGGGGGATCAAAGGGTTTGGGTAAATCAATCACCCTTGGTCTTGCCCAGGCCGGGGCAAAGACTGTAATTTGTTCACGACACCAGGATGAATGTGATTCTGTATCCATTTCTATAGAAAAACAGACCGGTATAGAAAGCATCGGCATCAGCATGGACGTTACAGATCCGGAACAGGTGGAAGATACTTTTGATAAAGTTATGGAGAAATTCGGTTCCTTGGATGTGCTGGTAAACAGCGCGGGAATAAATATCAGAAATCCCATAGAAGAGCTTTCCCTGGACGAATTCCGGCAGGTTATTAATACAAACCTGACAGGTTCATGGTTATGCTGTAAAGCCTCTGCATCTGTAATGAAAAAGCAAAAGAGAGGTTCTGTGATCAATATAGGATCAACATTAAGCGTTGTAGGTGTGAAAAACAGGACTCCATACTGCTCATCAAAGGCTGGAATTCTTGGATTAACCCGGGCTTTGGCCCTGGAATGGGCGGCTTTTGGGGCCCGATGTAACGCTATATGTCCAGGCCCATTTTTGACGGAAATGAATCAACCTCTCCTGAATCAACCAAAAAAAGCCGAGGCCATTATCAGCAAAACAGCCTTTAACCGCTGGGGGCAATTGCACGAGATAAGAGGTGCAGCCCTATTCCTGGCCAGCGATGCCTCCAGCTATGTTACCGGAACAGCGCTATTTGTGGACGGAGGCTGGACGGTGGGATAGAATTTTATACTATAGGTTATAATAATTACGGATCAAAGACAAAAGATAATAAGGTATAATTATAGTAATTATACCTTATTATCTTTGAGATTACTTCGCTTTGCTCGCAATGAAATGTATAATAAGTTTTTGATTTATTCAGAAGTCTTCGGGGACATAAATTTTGGTTCTTCCGGTTTGAGTATGGTAATAATTTGAAAATTCCCTCAGCTTGTCATTCCTGCGAAAGCAGGAATCCAGTATTTGTGCTAATGCTTATGAATTCCTGCTTTCGCAGGAATGACAGCATATAGAAGTTTCTTATTTTTAACACATTGAACCGGAAGGAACCAAACTTTATTTGTTACTCCGTTATTCGCAATAGCACAGGGAGGTAAAATTTATGCTTGGACTCAGAAATTGGTAATTGACAATAAATCTTGAGTTTGTTATACTTTATACTTGCGCAATTTATGGTTTTAATGTTGTGTAGTTTATTGATTTTTACAGAAGCACATTAGCGATAAGTTTGCATCCCGGAAATTAGTAATTATTATAGATAGCAAAGCTGTGTTAAAAGCTGACTTGTGTTTCCGTTGAGAGGAGCAAAGTAGGCCTGATATGTATGCAATAATTGAAACTGGCGGTAAGCAGTATAAAGTAAGTCCCGGTGATACCGTTGATATAGAAAAAATAGAGATTCCAGAAGATGATGATGAGGTAAGACTGGATAACGTCCTGATGATAGTCGATGATGATGCCGTTGAGGTTGGTAAACCTGTAATAGAGGATGCCGCCGTAGTTGCTCATTTGGTTGACCAGGTTAAAGGTGAAAAAATCGTTATATTCAAGTCAAAGAAAAGAAAAGGCTATCGTCGCAAAACCGGACATAGACAAAAATATACAAGACTACATATAGATGAAATAAGACGCCAAGCCGACGACGATGAAGAAGTTAAAGCTGAAGTTAATGCCGAAGCTGAAACTCCGGTAGTCGAAGAAATAGAAGAAAAGGGGGAATAATAATGGCTCATAAACAAGGACAGGGTAGTTCAAGAAATGGAAGAGATAGTGCCGGTAAACGTTTAGGAGTTAAAAAATTCACCGGAAATTACGTTACTGCCGGCAGTATTCTGGTAAGACAAAGAGGAACAAAATTCCATCCGGGTACAAATGTAGGCAAGGGTAAAGATGATACCCTCTTTGCCTTGATTGATGGATTTGTTAAATTCGAGCGTAAAGACAAAAAGAGAAAACAAGTCAGCGTTTTAATGGCTGTTTAATTTTATTGTATATTTGTTATCTTTCATAAGCCCTCGAGCTGTTCGAGGGCTTATTTTGTATTTAGCTCCGGAGGTGTCCGGATATTATGTTTATTGATAAGGTTAAAATCTATGTTCAGGCGGGAAAAGGCGGAAATGGCTGCATAAGTTTTCGTCGGGAAAAACACGTGCCAAAAGGTGGTCCCGACGGTGGTGACGGCGGCAAAGGCGGAAATGTAATAGCCGAAGTCAGTGAAAATTTAAATACACTGATAAAGCAATATTACACACAACAATACAAAGCCCAGGACGGTGAACATGGTAAAGGTAGTAACAAACACGGCCGGGATGGCGAAGATGTTATTATAAAACTGCCGCCGGGAACTATTATAAGAGATGCTGATACCGGTGAACTGCTGGCAGACCTTAAAACAGTTAGTCAAAGGTTCGTTCTGGCAAAAGGAGGTATTGGCGGAAAAGGTAATATACACTTTAAAAGAAGCACAAATCAAACACCCAGGGTCGCAGAGGTAGGCGAACCAGGGGAGAGCAGAAATCTGGAACTTGAGCTCCGTCTGGTTGCCGATGTAGGTCTTGTTGGTTACCCTAACGCAGGTAAATCTTCGATTATATCCAGAGTTTCAGCCGCAAAACCCAAAATTGCTGGTTATCCTTTTACAACCCTTTCACCGGTTTTAGGTGTTATAAAAATTGACTATGACAAAAGTTTTGTCATGGCCGATATACCCGGTTTGATAGATGGTGCTCATTCTGGCGTCGGACTGGGTGATGAATTCCTGCGCCATATATCCAGAACCCGAATTTTGATACACGTGGTTGACGTTGCCGCTGTGGATGGT
>WJIO01000070.1 GCA_014730235.1 Candidatus Poribacteria bacterium | reverse complement strand
GAGCTTCTTCCATACTTCTTCAGAATCTTTATTGACAATATTTTTCTCATAGGAAATACATAAATTCCTGTCCTTATTTTTATTTTCTTCTGTAATAAAGCAGGGCCTGATGGCTTTGGAAACTTCCTGATAAAGAGTCGAGGCTATACGCTCCGCATTGCTTCTAAGAACTCCCTTGAAGGATGAACCGGGAATGAAAGGTCTGCCCAGAACATCCTTAACTACAGGCTGATCGGTTCCTACAGGTTCCAGCGATTGCCCTTTCCCAATATGCATGGCGGAAAGGAGTTTTATTTTACCTGTTATTATAACTCGATTTTCAAAGTCAGCAAATCCTATCATCTCAGTTGTCCTCTTCGCTATTAGCAGTTTTTTTCCTATAATAGAAATAGCGATTCATGTGTCCAAGATATAATCGGGTGAGTCTTAGCCATATATCATTCAAATGGCTATCATCTAACCTCAGCTTGCTTATAATTTGCGATGCCAACTCATATATATCACCATCTTTTACTATTGTTTTTACTAATGATAGTCCGAATTTATTAAATTTCCATTTGCTGTTACTTTCTGAACGCCCAATTTGATATTTTATGAAGACCTCAATTATTCCAATGGCGTTTGCCTCAAGGGCAACATTCAGAATATTTCTTATCTGATTTTCTTCCAGAATATCCTGAAGAATGCCATTATCATTGGGCCTTTTGTCGTAAATATGTATACATTGGTCATTTTCTTTTTCTATCAAATCTCTAGCAATTTCAATTAATTTCTCTTCATTATCTTTTATCTCTTTCTGAATTTGGAGTTGTTGGCGCATCCGCAATTCATCTTGCATATTAATACCTCCATTTATCATTATAGCACTGATCTATCTCATGAAATCCATAATGGAATTCATCGCAGATAATTACATCCCCAAATCCCTCTTCACATTTCTCACCAATTCCCCACATCTGAAGTTCTTCAAGGCCTTTTATCAAATCATCATTCAATTCATCTACTTTAAAGACAAAAATGCTCCCGCTCTTTATAGCTGACTCAATTGCCTTTGGCATTTTCCATGTACCAGACCATCCCAGCGAATTGGATTGTGAAGTTGACCACTTTACGAGTTTAAGGCCTGTTATATTTAGTTTAGAAATGAAAGCATTCAAATGCTCTGATAATATGTCTTCATCTATCAATACTGAATATTCGCCATTACGGTTCTTCAGGATAGCATCTGACTGTAGACCAAGAGTAAAATATATACCTTGCTTATCAAACCCATTGAGATTTTTAAGATAAACTTCCAGATGGTGATTAAAGGCCAAAATACGCTTTTTAACCTCGGTATCAAATTCTGAAGAAATATCAGGATAAAATTCAAAACTACCAAAACCCCGAGAACGAATACCGCCCAACCTTCTGCTTTCTATATTATCCAGATATTCCTTAACAATAGATGCTAAACCATCATCCTCAATGTTTATCTCACCAAAAAACTGATTCCCCTCTTCTATGGCTTCCAGAGAAAAGAGTAAATTTTCTTGTGTTGTTCTTCTTTCGCGATTAATGGCTGCCCTCACTAAACGTCTTTTCGTGACATCTGCATTAATAAGTACCTTGTCATATATAATATCATCACTTATTTCTAGGGAAATATCATTAGAATCAATACTATAAAAACAGGAAAATGGTTCAAGTTTCGAATTGCAGCCAGCTTCAGGACACTTAAATTCATAGTCATAACGCCCCATAATCTGATATGCAAGAGATGGTATTAGAAGATCAAATACACCATGGGGAACTTCATCACAAAAATCCCTTTTACCCTGTGATAATTCGTAATAAAACTCACTGAGAAAACCCGGACAACGCTTGCAGCTTACTGCCGTTGCTGGTAGAACAAAAGATTTCTCGTATAAATCGCTAGCAACTGGATAGAGATTCCTGAATCTAACACGTTTGTTATTAAATATCTGCTCAAAATTGCATGATCCTCTTTTACCACATTCCTCACACTGCCATTTGTTCTCATTTTCACAAACAATGCTGGCCAGAGTTCCTCTTAGAGTAGTTGCTGGTATAAAATCATACGTCTCATTAAAAACAAGGTATTTACGAGAACTAATGTGAATAGGACTTAAGGCGTTTAGGGGAAGTGAAATCTTTCTAGCCATTCTTCAACCTTTATCTCTTCCGAAAGTTTGAGAAAATCAAGCTCTGTGTTGTCAGGTAGATACAAAATAAACTTTACGAGTTTCTCTCCATTTATCCAACCTAAACCAACAGATTTCGAGCCACCAATGTTAAACAGGGATTGAATTCCTAGAAACAAAAGAGCTGCTTTTGATTCATCTGGAACTTCACCCTTTATTGTGTAAGTTTTGCTTTTAAAAGTGCTGCTGTATCCCTGTGGTGAAGTCTCAAGATAATGAAGCGATTTATCCCTAGCTATACGGGTATGACGATTTATTGCAACGCGTGTTTTTACAGTTGTGCTTTCTACTCTTTTAATAGTGTCTGGATCAGTAAATACCATATCTGAAAAATAAAGCGGAGAAGGTTCCCAGGGCGATCCGAAAAGCTGACAGATAGAACAGCATTCTATTTCAGTTTTTCCATTGATAAATGGTTGCGGACACATATTTTCTGCTACTGGTGGCTTACAAATAAATATTTCATGATTAAGACTGAGCAAGATTCTCTGGCATTCATCACGCAATCTGCCTTTTATAGTAGAGGCTGGAATTATAAGATGCCCGGACCTATTTCTGATAGTAGACTTATCAACTGCAAGCCTGCTATTCATTTCTCCGCCTGCTATAATTAAAGCAGTAGTAATATTAAATTCAAGTTTTGCTTCTAATTTCATATTTCCCTCAAAATAAGCTAAGACACAAAGTCAAATATTTCAATAATATCAACTATTGGAGTTCTGTATTCTATATATCCATGCTCAGTCTTGCCTATCTTTCTCCATGGTATAAATGAAATGTCCCTGTCCATGAAGTTATCTGCGAAGTTTGACCGTAGCAAAAATTTCTCAGTTTCTGATGCTTTTGATATTAAGTATAGATATTGGAGAGTTGAGTATTCTCTTCCCATTTCTATTGATTCACGTATATTGAAGAGCTTTGATTTTGAGAAATTCTCTTGATTTAGCCTTTTTACAAATGATAGAAGCTTATCAAACTCATCTTTGAAATATGGACGAAAAGTAAGTCTAAAACTATTATAAACACCCTGAATCCTTATGCTTTCTCCTAACCTTAATATCTGACTACGATATTTATTGATATCTAAAATCTCACCTCCCTGGGACTTAAATACCATAAAATCAATAGCGGTCTTTATTTCATTGTCAGATTTAGCCTTTTTCTTGGCATTCTTGAGTGTTTGATCAACCAAGTCATAAATATAATATATTGGAAAGTTTTCCTTTGCAATAATAACACCTACTGATAAAGTTGCATCCTTCAGTTGAATCGTGCTGGATTTTGATACTTCGTTTTCAAAATTTTCGCATAATCTGTTGGCAACCTGTAAAGCAATATTTGCAGGTAGGATAATAAATAAATCGTCACCACCTATGGAGACGATTTCAATAGGCAAAATACATCTGTTATCCAAACCCACTTTTTTGGGACTTATGTAATCTGCAACTGATGAATAAAGTGATTTTTTGATGATTTTAAAAATATGCTCAGAGAATTCTACAAAATGCTCTGGTTTTTCCAAACTTTCAATTTTTGATCCAATCTCATTGCCATCGGCATATATTACACCAATATAACCATTTTCATCACTAATTTCTGCTAGATCCCTGGCGTTGCTGATACAGCAATCGAAAATTCGCCGTAGACAATCCCTATTATTACCCTCTGTAATATAATCAATAAATTCATTGAAAAAACGAGTCTTTCCTGAACTTTCTTCTCCAGCTCTGTATTCACCTCGTAATTTCTTTAATTGGCAGGATTTACAAAGATATTCTTCCCTTTCCTGCCTTATTTGCTTAATATTCGCTGGTCTAAGTCCACAAGAATGACAACGTCTTGCATAAGGAATAACTTCATAAACTGGAAATAAGCATTTTTGTTCCTTTTCCTGCTTAATCCTGTTGGAAAGACGTTTTATAATTTTGGGAAATTCATTATAAAGTTGTTCTATTTTTACAGGTTCTGTAACTACTGTTATAGAAGCCAAACCATGTGTTTCTTGAAGATATAAACTTTTTATTTCTTCCTTAATCTTTTCTCCCAGTAGTGTTGGAACTAATGCTAATAGACTTCCACCTTTATTAAATAATAAATTCTCAGCCTTCAAAGAATTATCTCTGAAAATCTTTTCTGTCTTTTCTTGATTGAGTTCATCTAATATAATACTTGCTCCACGCATTTCAGGAAGTCTGGTTGAGGAGTAAACATACGATTTAACTTTGTCTGTATCACCAGATAGGATTGATATGCCATTATCATCTATATTGTGACAAGTCTCTATTGCCGACTTAACCTTTTGTGTGCAATCCATACCAATTTTCCTTAAATATCTTTTCGAAATATAATATATCTTCCCAACCCAAAAGTAGTGCCCTTACCCACATGCACCTGTTCACCCAATGCAAGGAGATGGATAAAGGGTTCCAGATTCCCCTGATAAGTAACCTTTCCAACAACTCCCCCTAATTTCATCCTGCGCTTCTGGCGGGTGGAGTAACGTTGGTTGTCATGCCAGTCCAGATCCCAGTTTTTCACTTCTACGGATTTAGCTTTTTCGATCAGTTCGTTTACGTCTGCATCAAGCTCTGTGTTGCAGTGATAGAGCATCAACATGCTTATACGTCTTAGCAGGTTGCGGATAAGGATGTGGAACTCCAGGTCGTTTATGTATCTGTCACGGTATTTGATGCGGGTGGGCGTCAGGAATTCTAAGGTTATTGTGTCGCCACTGTTGGTGGATAGCTGAGATGCGGATACTGTTGGTAAGTAGTCCGTCAGAAATTCTTGGGGAATTTCGTATAGGGTTGTAT
>WJIO01000069.1 GCA_014730235.1 Candidatus Poribacteria bacterium | reverse complement strand
CTGATGTCCAGTCCATTAGAGGAAATTCCTGGCCGTTTTGTGGACGGGGAACATAACCACCGGAAATTCCATCCAGGCGATTATCAATTTTTCCATTTAAAGGCAATACAAGCTTGCCGATCTGCAATTTCTGCCGCCAGTCCATGTATATATAAAGCTCTATATGTGGTGAAGCGTTATACAAACGGGCCCATAGACTTAAATGACTTTCATCCATTTCAGCTTCTATACGCAGGGAGGCTCTCACAGGACCTGATTCTTCCACGTATACGCTTTTCAAATTAAATTCCCCTACCACAGGTTCCCTGAATCTGTCAATTCCATGAGACCATGTATCGCTGTTATCCTGCTGAACCAGGATTCTTAAACCTTTTTCATCGAATAATTCTGTTCCATCATTTCTGATTATCTTTAAAAGGCTGTTGCCCTGGCTGGCTTCTATTTTCCATAATTGATTAGAAATACCATTTTCGCTTGTTTCAAGATCGCTTTCCGGCATTTCCGGGGCTTCATCTGTCCTCAACTGGAACACCCTTTGTCCACCGGGTTTAATATTCCCTGGCCAGAGCATCAGGGATTTAGTGTCGGATACCTTTTCCTGCTGTATGCGCTGAAAAGGAACAGGATTTCCCTCTTCGTCGGCCATCCAGCCGTCAAATGAACGCTTCATAAACCAGGGTTCATGTTTCAGATAGCCTTTGAAATGATGATCGGACATGTTAAAAGCCACAATGCGCTGATATTTATCCTCTGAAAGATGTCTCATGCAGCGGAACAGAACGTGATTGACGATCTCGTCAGCATTATCCCTGGCTGACCCAAGTTGATCCCTGGAGTCGTCGTAAGCCGAGGCCAGGCTTGTGCCAGCGTATATGTCATGGAACTGATTAAAAAGCGTCTTTTTCCATGCTTCGGTAATTTTAACGTCTGTATCTTTAGGAGCTTCTTCAGGATAGGATTTCAGGGCTTTTTCTGCCGATATAAGCCCATGTTCAGCCTTGCGCATGTTGTTTTTAAGCTCATGTACCACCGTATAGCACCCTATGGCATGAAACTGTAGTTCTTCGTCCACTATCGGCAGTTGTTCATATTTGGGTTTTACAGCATCAAAGAAAGCTCGCGGGTGAGAGAAAACCAGTTCTGCACCGGAAAATGAATTCTTGTGATCCATAAGCCATTTGATCTGCTTTTTCGTGGGCCCTCCGCCGTGATCTCCTACGCCGTAGAAGCACATAACATGACCGATATCCGGATCGGCCACATCCAAAGATGCACGGATATGATCCGTCAGGTCTTCCTGCCATGCTGTATAAGCCCTGGGTATACGCCACACTATAACCTCCGCGCCGTCAGGGGAGCGCCATCGGAACAGAGATGCAGGCAGTTCTTTTTCATGAGCCATAGGACGCATCATGACATAGCTGTCGTAGCCTTCATCCCTGAGAAAGCTGGGGATCATGGCATTATGACCGAAGCTGTCCACGTTGTAACCCACAGTAACATCAACACCGAACTTCTCCTTGAAATACGGCTTGCTGATGGACATATGCTTTCGGAAGGATTCGGCTGTTGGAAGGTTGCAGTCCGGCTGGATATACCATCCCCCTACAATCTGCCACCGCCCGGTTTTTACATACTCATGTATACGTTCAAATAGATCGGGATCGAGCTTTTCAATTTGCTCATGCAGCCACATATCGCTGCGGGTAAACACAAACTCCGGGTATTCATCAAGACATTCCACAGCAGATCGGCATGTGGCTATAGCTTCACCAACACCAGCAGGCCAACGCCAGAGCCATACCGGGTCAAGATGCGCATTACCGACAAGATGGACTTTAATCACTTTGCTCTCCTTTTCAGAAATTAATTCAAAATCTATTCTATCTTTATCACTGTTTAACTTTAAGCTGATATAATTTCATGTTACATAGAACTTTTAGCACCCTATATTCGTCTACAATACCAGAACTATATTAACTCAGATACTAAAACGAGTCAAGTTAGTAAAAAATTTTATCTTCTGCTAAATTTTCCTCTGGACAATAATTAAAAACAATTGTAGAATAGCGGATGTAAAATTTCATATTGATTGACAGGTGGTCATAGTTCCATTTTGGAACCAGTCCATCCTATCCTTCTGAAATAACACTTTCCCAATGCCAGAGATAGATCACAACTGCCATTGTGGTCTAGTAAGGATGAATTATGACCACCTGTGAGTTCATATTGATGGTTCTTCCGGGTTTAGTGTGGTAAATATAAGGAACTTTCTTATGCTGTCATTCCTGCGAAAGCAGGAATGACAAGCTGAGAGAATTTTCAATTATAACCACAGTAAACCCGGAAGAACCATATTGATTGATAAAGATTTATGTCGGTCTGATATATGGAATTCTGCTGAACAGGAAGATATAGATCTGTGAAGGATAAACTGCTTAATCTTCGAGACAGAATTATCCTAGAAATTGCGGCACGTAATAACGACATTTAGCTTTTGTCCGTTCCTCTCGCCCTTTTTCATACCATAATTTAAACAATTATCATTTCATTGTCACATTTTTACCTTAAAAAATAAAATAATGTCGTATTATGCGACCTATTGATCCATTTTAGAACGACTAACACTTTAGCCAGACAAAATATGTCGCAACGGCTGTATTGTGTAAATTAACGAAGGAAGGAGGTCTAATGGTGAAAAAGACGTGTCTGTATTTACTCATGTCTATTACTATTCTCGCTTTTGTAGGAACTGCTGCCGAAGCCACGCAGTTGGTCTGGACTCCCGTAAATCCATCTTTTGGCGGATCACCTTATAACGGTACATGGCTTCTGAATTCAGCCCAATTGCAAAATAAGCTCAGAGAGCCTATTGATTATCTCAGAGAAACCAGGGATCCCCTGGAGGATTTTGAATATAACCTGAATCGGCAGGTTCTCAACAGGCTGTCTCAAAAGGTGCTGGATGGAGCTTTTGGCGAAGAAGCTTTAGAAGCAGGTCATTATGAAGTCGGAAATTATATTATAGACATTAATACTGGTTTAAATGGTGTTTCCGTATCTATTGCGGATTCTACAACTGGTGACACTGTAGATGTGGAGGTGCCATACTATTAAATCAGTAGAAGCAGGCCAGGTAGGATTTTAATTTTCATACCTGGTCACGGTGGTTTTCAAGGAGGGTGTGCTTGTGATAAATAAGCGGAATACGGCGGTACTGGCAGCCCTGGTAATAGCGGTTGCTTTTTTTATCAGTGGCTGCGGATGCCTTCTTGCTCCCATAAAAGCCCCTATGAAAGAAAGGGCGAATCTGGGACGGAAGGTAACGCCTACCTATAGCGATCTTACTCTTTTACCGCCTCCCGAGGAAAAACTCGTGGCTGCGGTATACAGGTTCCAGGACCAAACCGGTCAATATAAAACTGATACCCAAGGTATAACATATTCCAGAGCTGTAACTCAGGGAGCAGCTTCTATGCTCATAAAAGCCCTGGAGGACTGCGGATGGTTTACTCTTGTAGAGCGGGAAGGTGTAAATAACCTGCTTCAGGAAAGAGAACTAATTCGCTCCACAAGGATGCAGTATCAGGCAATTAACTCTATGGTTAAAAATAGCGTAGAGGAAGTCAAAAAAGAAAATTCAGACAAACAAAAAAATAATCAATCAGGCAATAACGGCAAAAATACTGGTCTTCCAGCCTTACCTCCCCTTTTGTATGCCGGGATAATTCTGGAAGGTGGAATTGTGGCCTATGACACCAACATAGTAACCGGCGGCGTTGGTGAAAGATATTTCGGCCTGGGTGGTTCTGCCCAGTTCCGTAAAGACCAGGTTACCGTTTGCCTTAGGGCCATAGCTGTTAAAACAGGTTCCATACTAAAATCTGTATACGCTACAAAAACCGTTCTTTCCAGAGAGGTTGATGTAGGACTTTATCGGTTTATAAACGTAAAACGGCTTATGGAAGTTGAAGCCGGTTATTCAACGAATGAACCGTTGCAGATGTGCGTTATGGAGGCAATAGACAAAGCGGTAATCGCCATTGTAATCGAGGGTATACTTGACGGTTACTGGACTTTGAAAAATTCCGAAGACATCAAATCTCCTGTAATTATGAGATACCTAGAAGAACGCGGTGAAAACGGCGCACGCATCCTGGGATGGCTGGAAAAAGAGGAATAAAATACACCGGATGCAAATATCATTAAATCCAGATCTCGCAGCGCTGAGGAAACGCTGATAAATAACAGGAGTTGATGATTATCAAATCGTTGAAAGGAGGTGTGCAGTTTAATAATAAACCCCCTTTTTATTCAGAAAAGGGGATGGTTTCGGATATACTTATCCATTTAATCTTATTTCCTTCTTTTAATTTTATTGCTAGGAAGGGAAAAGGAAAGGAGTAGTGAATATGTTGAAGATTTCTGCTCGAATCTCAGCATTTACATTTATTTTAGCCTTGATCCTGGGCTTAAGTGGTAATGCTTTATCGTCAAACGAAGCCTACGTCCAGCAGGTAGGTTATCCCTACACAATAACTGTGGGCGCTCAGGTAATTCAGATTGGCGATGGCAACCTTATTACAGGCCCTGGAATAACAACTCAACCTGTGGTGGGTCCCAGCGGCGAGATCATCGGTTATGGATATGCAGAAGCCCTGTATCAGGAAAATATCCAGAACGATCTTATCGCTATTCAGACAGGTGATTCCAATACCCTGTCTTTGACCCAGACCGGTTCCGGTAGTTTTAGTGATGCATTTGTTGACCAGGATGGTAACGGTAACGTGGTAGTCGGTGCAAATCCCGGCGCAGACGGCCCCTCCCATGCTGGCATTCATACTTTTGCAACACTCAAAACTGCTGGCGATCCCGAGGACCGACCGGCTACACAGTATAGCTACGGCGCTGTAGGCACCAATATCTTTGGTGTAGACCAGAATGGTAGCTTCAACAACGTTGGTCTTTATCAATACAGCACAAATGATAATACGGCGGTCTTTGAACAGATTGATGACGACAATAACGCTATAGTATACCAGGATGGCGGAAATAACCTGACCAGTGTCTATCAGAACGGTATTGGCGGTTCCCATAATCTCCAGGTATACCAGCTTAACGATGTTGGAAACGACAATATTCTTGGAATAGACCAGGATTCCTCAGGGCTATAGAGATCCTGTCTCTTCGATTGAATATATAAACTGGAAAACAGGGGATTTTTGAGGGTTGTAAAGGCGGCGTCCCCTTATTTTCATCTTGTTAAAATGCACTGGTTAAGAAAATGAAAGTTATGCTACTGTCATTCTGAGCGGAGCGAAGAATCTCATTTAATGGGAGAAGCCCATTATTACCCCTTAATAAGGGGATCAGGGGGTTTTTAGCACGTTTGAAAACTTAAGAATCTTTTCAACTGAGGGTGGAATCCGCTATGTATTCCAGAATAAAAAAAGAAATAATAATAGTACTGTTTCTTACCATAAGCTTATGTAGTGCAGGCCTTGCCGGTAACACTGCCAACATATACAAGGTGGGTGAAGAAAACCAACTGGATATTGATCAGCAAGGTCTGCTTAACGCCGCTTATATTCTCCAGAGCGGAACTTATAACAGCATTGAAATAGAACAGATGGGAACTGAATCAAACAGTTATGCGGAAATTGAAAACTACATATATGTTGAGCAGTTGGGAGATGAAAACCAGATTACCTTAAGGCAGATAGGCCAGGGAAACGAAGCCCATATCCAGCAATCTGGCGTATACAACGAAGCAGTTTCTGAATATACAGGCAGCATGGGTTATGTTTCACAATACCAGGAAGGTTCCAACAACAAAGCACAGAATTATATGTCCGGCGATGGAAACGGCGTTGGTACATCTTTTAATTTAAATTCAGACGGGATGCAGGAAAGTTTTGATAATCTGGGTTGGACTCAATACCTGTATGGTAGTTATAACGAGGCGCTTATATTCATAGACGGCAGCGACAATATGATCTCCCAATGGCAAAACGGCGAGTATAACAAAGCTTTCATAAAATTACAAAATGATATTTTAAGTTCAGGACAGGGCAACGTGGTTCAACAATGGCAGGAGGGGAATGGAAACGAAGCCAGTGTTGATGTATGGGGGAATTCCAATGTTATAAGACAGATTCAGATAGGTAATTTCAATCAATCTATGGTTGAGATAAACGGCAACGATAATTTGATACTTCACCATCAAAAGGGCGATAACCTTATTACCCCTGCTCAGGATGGTAGTCTTGAGCCTGTTATCAGGATAAATGGCGACAGTCTGACGGTGAAGGTTACTCAGCGGTAAAGTGAAAGAGGGTGCTGAAATGTCAAAAATACTAAAAACTTTCGGTATTACGATTTTAGCGTTATGTATTTTAACCTCAATTGCCAGCGCAAGCGGCGAATTGAAGGTAATGGATCCAAAGACTTCCGATAAACTGACATCCTTATCCCTGGATATGTCACCGGGTAAAATAGTTTCAAAAGAGATTGTCGTGGTAAACACCACCAAAGAAGAATACTCAATTCACTGCGAGTTTGACCCATGGATGCATATTTCACCGGTGAATTTCCAGCTAACTGAGGGTGAAGCTGTCGCTGTCCTGGTGGTGTTTTTTATACCCAAAGGTGAGGATGTGGAAAGAGAGGGTTATATATTCTTCAAAGACTGGGAGAGGGATTTACAGACTTTCCTGCCTGTGAAGGTTCGAGACCCCAACAAACCCCCGGCCTTTGACCAGAGGAATGTCATAATTGAAAAGCTGAAAAATGATGTGGACAAGAAAGATCAGGAGATCGGCAAGTTAAAGGAAAACTTAGACCAGCTAAATAAGCTCAATAAGGATATGGAAGCACAGATAGCGGAATTAAACAAATCTGATAAGGAAAAATCCGCCCGGATAGCATCTTTAATGGAACATTCCAAAAAGCTTGAAAAGCAGGTCTCAGTCCTTGAAAATAAATCTATTGATACCCTGAACAGGGAAAAAGTAAAACGTCTTAAACCTATATATACATCTTTGATAGAGAATTTTGCCAGCGAGATAGAGGGAAACGAAATCTGGTTAAACTGGGATGATGAAAGGATTAATTTTACAGTAAACGGAAGAATCCTTTTTGAATCCGGTAAAATGTATCCCAAGACTCAGGGCTCTGTAGTACTGGAGAAACTTGGTCGTGTTTTAAAACGCAATATACTACCGGGTATGAAAATCACTATTAAAGGCCATGCCGACTCGGACCAGATCGCCGAGGAATATAAATATGTATTCCCCAGCAACTGGGAGCTTTCCCTGGCTCGCGCCGCCTCAGCTTTGAGGATTTTGCAATACAGAACAGGTATCGAATCCCGGTATCTTTCAGTGACTGGCGCGTCCTTTTACGAACCCCTTGTAGATAATATAACCCCGGAAGCCAGATCTATTAACCGACGCATAGAGGTATACATATCCTTGTCCGATGAAGAAATGCTGGAGGATAAATCCGACGAAAATGTGCCCGTTGCTGTCAATGATTTTCAGGCTGCACAAAAATGACTTATTATAAAAGACTTTTTGCTATTCTGATCCCTTTGCTTATTTGCCTTTCTACTTCGATTTCTGCCGATAACATGGCCTATGTTCAGCAGATTGGCGAACCGCATAATACAAATATAGGCTGTCAGATCATACAGATAGGTGATGATAACCTTATTAACGGCTCTGGTGGGGCTTATACATCTGTTTCTGGAAGCTCAATTGCACGTGTGGGTATTCTTATGCCTGCGTACCAGGGCGGCAGCGGTGCTTTAAATGATTTTGTGGCCGTTCAGACCGGATATTCCAATACAATAACCCTTAATCAATGGGCATACTTTTATAACGACGCCTACATTGATCAGGATGGAAATGGCAATATACTGGTAGGGGCTAAACAGGATCCGGAATATCCATACAGGGCTGTTATTGATGAAAGCTCTTCAGCTACCCAAATAATTTCGACTGTGTATGATAACGGTTATAACGAATTGACCGTTGAGCAAAATGGTGATGACAACAGCATAGGCCTGTATCAATACAGCAACAACTACAACACCGCTGAATTCCACCAAACCGGCGACGACAACCAGAGCGCTGTATGCCAGATCAACAACGGCAGCGGATACAATAACATCTTCGTTGACCAGAATGATGGCGATAGAGGCGCGATGATATACCAGGAAACCTTCGTGGGCAACAACGAAGTATATTATGTCAGCCCATAGAGTTTTTTTCAGGAATTAGCAGATTTTTCTACTGTAATTAAACGTTTCTTCCGAATTTAGTGTGGTAAAAATAAAAATTCTACATGCTGTCATTCCTGCGAAAGCAGGAATGACATGTCTAGAAAATTTTCAAAATCCTTATTGCTGAACTATAGCTGCCAGATTATTAAAACCTATCTGAGTAACCGAAAGGTGATGACCGTTACCCATCTGGTTGATAAGGGCGAAATTGCTGTTGCCATTTTGGTTCAGGTTGAGTATATTGCCATCACCGGTCTGAAATATATATGCTTCGCTGGTGAATTCTCCCTGAGACACCTCGGCCATGTTGCTGTTCCCGTTCTGGTTAAGCAGAAAACTACTATCAGTGTTAAAATGCTGTGTCAAAAAAATCTGATTTTCGTTGCCTATCTGGTTTATATCAATCTGGTTTGAATTTTGGGTTTCCGTTTCGGCCAGATCAGCGCCTATTTGTTCGATCTGAACCAGGTTATCAATCCCCTCCTGTATGATTACTGGTTCAACATTGAACTCCTGGGATTCTACGCTGGTAATTCCGGCTAGAGCTATAACAAAACATACTACCATTGCCATCAGCAAATGTTTCATTTGCTTACTACCTCCGTGCAGAATGGATCTATATACCGAGCATTTCCCTCCTTTATTGCCTTAGCAATACTTATTCCAATCCGCTGTATTTACTGGCTTTAACCCTCAAATGGTTTATTTACAGGCATTAATATGCTTAAAATGGTTAATTGAAGGGAAAACTGTGACTTATGTTACTGAACTAATTTTCCTATCATATCTTCCGGCACAGTAGCGACGTGTATCTGCGGGATTCCGCTTCTGTCTGAATTGTATATAACCCACTTTAGATCAGGTGTAAGATATGGATGAGGATGGGTATTTTGGGCACGTCCGTAAGACGTCTCAGAATGGCACACCAGAGCGTTTTTGCCGGTTTTAACAGAGCCAATAACCACGTCTGCGGTTCTTGTATCGTCACATGCGAAAAATTTTCCGCATACGGAAGTTCCTACATGGTTAAACCAGTACCCTCCAGACACGATCCGGGCTGGTGAACCGGCCTTAACCCCCAGCAGATTCCCCTTTGCAGGTGCAAAATCCCCGGATGCTGCCACCGTTAATAACATCTTTTTTGTATCGCCTATCCAGGCTTCGTGACCTGTTGCCGGTGTTGTGTATGGTTTACCCACCTGAAGCTCAGTGCGCTTGCCGCTGTCTACATCCAGCAGGTACAGCGTTGCTCCTTCGTCGCCTACCAGCTTTATCAGCTTGCCGTTTTCGTCGATCTTGCCGCCGCGATTATGCTGGATCATAAGCTGTTTACCTTCCGACGGCTCAAACTGGGGATGGGGGTTGAGTATATAGGGATCCCGGTCTATGATCTCCTTTTTGTTGGTGTGCAGGTCTACCAATTCAATGCCAAATTCTCGGTATTTTTCGTCTGTTACAACTCCATAGGCATAGTAGCGACCATCGGGAGATATAGTGCCAAGACTCCGGGCCTTCAGGGGTTTGCTGAAACTGCCGGTTACGCTGGAACGCCCGGTAGCCAGATCAACCTTCACCAATTCTACCCCGCCGCTTTCCGTATGTCGAAGGAAATAAAACAAGCCGGTGTAGGTCATAGTAACCCCACCTCTGCCCCGTCCTGCAACTTCCATCTCCCATGTTCCTATCTTACAGCGCACATATTCGGTGCTGTTGGGGGAATAATCGGGATTTGATCGGGAAAATACGAAATATTGAGAATCAGAAGAAGCATAGGGCACTTCGCAATATATGTTGGATTTGGACGCTGAACCCTCCGTTACCTGATATGTTATAGAACCTGTTTCCTGCTGTCCGAGCTTGATGGCCATAGCTTTTCCTCCATTCGGATTTTACCAAAAACAAAAGCGAGAGGATGTATACATCCTCTCGCTTTTGAAGTTTTATATGACTTTTACTATTTGATGGATCCCCAGGTTGTGGCTAATTTGTCAGCAGGTTCAACCGCAGTGGTTAATCCTCCTGTGGCCAGCATGAGTATGTCATCTTCGGTTAATTCTCGATTGTAAATAGCAACTTCGTCTATGACACCCATAAAATATCTTGTATCACCGCAGCATGCAACCCAACCGATGTTTAATTCACCGACAGTTTGCTCAATATGTGGAACTTCGTTTGCGCTGGATACCAAACCTTCGGCGTCGGTGTAGACATAGCCGGTTGCCTTATCGGGGCCGATTGTTAAAGCTACCATTGCCCATTCGTTTTGAGGTATGACAGGTCCGGTAGCCCAATCCCACATGGTATTATCATTCCAAACATAGTGTAGTGTGTCGTTATCACCAAAGATCATCTCGGTAGCAAGTGGATTTCGTGAGCCTACAATACCTGCCCAATCAACGGCTTTCCAACCATTTATCCAGGCTGCAAAGGTTATAGTATCAGTAACTAACTCAAATCCGGGAATATGTATATGTTGACTGCTGCCATCCAGTTCAACAGCCTGTCCCATACGACCAGCTAGCCAGCCAGGATCTCCCACTGGTTCACCGTCATATGCTCCAACGCTGTCTGTAGCATTACCGTCCAACGCCCAATATGATACCAAATCGGAGGTAATATCTGCAGCGTATAAGCTGGAAATAAAAACAAATAAGCAGATTGCTGGAATAAAAAATATTATTTTTTTCATTAATGTTATCTCCTGAAGTAGTTTTTTATTTCTTTGAGTTTATTGATGAAAACTTATTGATAACTATTTATTTCAATCCTCCCCAGGTTATGGCCAACTTGCCGGCAGGTTCGACAGATAGGCCTTTTGTTGCTAGTTGCAGTATGTCTTCCTCGGTTAATTCCCGGTTATAGATCATAACTTCATCTATAATACCATTAAAGTATCTTGTTCCACCGCAGCAATCAACCCATCCTATGTTTAATTCACCTACGGTTTGCTCGATATGTTCAGCTTCCTGGGCTGCTGATTGTAAACCGTCATCATCGGTATATATATAGGCTGTTCCTGCATCAGGGCCAATAGTCAAGGCGGCCATAGCCCATTCATCCTGAGGTATAACCGGACCATTAGCCCACTCCCACATGGTGTTATTGTTCCAGACGTAGTGTAATGTGTCGTTATCACCAAAGATCATCTCGGTAGCAAGGGGAGTTCGAGAACCGACTATTCCCGCCCAATCAGCAGCTTTCCATCCTTTGATCCATGCTACAAAAGTTATAGTATCAGTAGTCAATTCAAAGCCCGGAACAGTTATATGACTTGAGCCATCCAATGCAACCCCTTGATCTAACCGTCCTTCTACCCATTCAGGGCCTCCACTGCCTACTTCACCATCCCAACCGCCTACAATATCTGTTGCGTCACCTTCCATAGGCCAATGGGCTACTAAATCTGACGTAACGTCGCTGAAAGCCCCTGTGGAAATAATAATATACAGACTAAGAGACAAAATACACGAAAGGTAATTTTTGCGTATTCTTTTCATGTTTAACCTCCTGTTCGCATTAATAATATTGACTTAAATAATATTATCAAGCAAAAAATACAACGTCAATAAGAATTTTCAACTTTTTACCTTGTTATTACCATTTTTTGGGTTTCTTTATATTTGTCGCTGGTTTTGATGGTATAAAAATACACACCGCTGGACACTTCCTCGCCAGCTTGATTGCATCCGTCCCAGTATAAGGCCCTTTCCTTTGTTATATATTCTCCCGCATAGGAATATCCTATATCAAACCTTCTTACAAGACGACCTGATATGTCGTGGATGCTGATGATTACCTCTGTATCCTGGGCCAACTGGTAAGGTATCCATGTATCCGGGTTAAAGGGATTGGGGTAGTTGGCCATCAGGCGATATGCTGATGGATTGACTTTCATACCCATAAGCTTGCGCAGGTGCGTCTTTAATCTCTGGATATCGGAAGAATTGTGTAATTTGGTGTTGAGGCGATCATAAACCATACGAAGTTGAATAAGGGAATTTTGTTCCTGCATGACATCTGAGTAGGCTTCCCCAAGATGATCGCTGACAAGCATCAGGTCTTCCAGGTTTATTGCCCCGTTGCGGTCTACGTCGGGATTATTAATGTCATTTGCTGATAATTCAGTTTCCGGACCGGTGAGAAGTTCCAGAATTTGGTTATTATTGAGGTTTTGACTTACGGCTACCATATCGCGAATGTCAATAACCGCGTCCAGCACCACATCCCAGGGCGGCGATATGTTTATAAATGCACTGTTGACAACGGTTGTAAGGAATTTGCTTTTTGAGTCTGACAGCTTAACTTCCTGAAGGGTAATCATGGATGAACCAAGCTCTTTGGCTTTGAATTTTATCGTCAGTAAGACATCATCATCAATGTTAATTCCGCCCCTATCCGTTATGGTAGAAGCTGCATTAGTGATAAAACCCTCTTCGGT
>WJIO01000004.1 GCA_014730235.1 Candidatus Poribacteria bacterium | reverse complement strand
CCTTTTTTGAAGGCTTCCTGTTCGTCCTTATCGACTTCTGGATTAGTAGGTCTACCTGTCTTCCAGCTCCAGCCTGAATCTTCCAGGGCATACCAGATGGCTTGCTGGGTTACACATATATCTTCCTTTTCCTCCAGTTTCAGCATCATGCGTTTCAGAGTCCATACTCCTTCTTCTGCATTAACCCAGGACTTTATCTTCTCCACTATCTCACTGGTAATCACGCATTATATATGCCAGTATTTTATCCGGACAAGAAATTTATGCTTGGGTTGATTTTTATCTATAATTATGATATACTTTACAAGTAGAAAATTTATTCCAAAACCTTGCCTTAATACAACCCCCTATATTACTATAATTTTGTAATCCAAAAAGCTACCTTTCCTTATCTCTATATGAAAAATGGGGGAGAAATATGAATCGTCAAAATTTTAAATTTTATTTTCTTGTTATATTTGCTGTTCTGATTTATATTCAGGGTTGCAATACCGAACTTCTTGAATATGAGGATGAAGAGATATATAATGCTATGGATCGTTCAATAGCAGCACCACCGGAGCCACCCAGCGATAGCGATCTAGCTGCTGCTCTTTACATCGCAGAGACAGGTGAAATTGGCGGTCCTGATTTTAGTTGGTCAGTATCTGTGATTATGGCAGCCCTGGAAATTGGCGTAGAGGAAAAGAATCTTGAAGATGTATCAAGAAACACCTACAGCATTAATCAGGTCTCTGAAGCCATCAGTCAAGTGTTAGAAAACTCAGAGGTAAATTTATCTCCAGAAGTTTTGCAGAATGTTATTTACTGGACGGTTGATACTTCCACCTATCTGCTGGAATATGGCAGTATGGACACTTCAAAACCAGCTAACTCCGGTGCTACTGCCCTTGCAAATAGATGGGAAAAAGACAATATTGATTTTACATCAATAGACCCGGATGACACATCGGCTTTAAACCATCGGGACTTTTTATTAATAACAACGACGGTTCACCAATCCATAATATCAGTAATTAACGATGGAATAATGGAAGCTTTAAATGAAATAAGAAATAGAACCCCTCACACTTTGAATAATTTCCCGAAACAAGACCTACTGGGTGGTCTTATGAACGACATATTAAAGGTAGAAGATAGTTTCGCTTCTGCCCTTGGTTCTATTAAAAGCAAGGCAAAATATACAGCTCTCCTGAATATTGAAAATCAGATTACCGATCTTTTAATAGACAATACAGGACAGGAACCGACCAGTCTTGAGAACGCTGAAAGTATTTTAATAAGTCTGAATAATGAAACTTTACAAATAATACAAAAGACTATTTTCAATGAATCCAAGGCTATTCAGGAACAAATACAGGAAAATTCTATTTCCGATCTTGCCGGTTTTATCGAATCCGTAACCGGAACTCCTGTGAGAATAGGCCCTATGGGGCATCACCAGGGCCAGGCTGGTGGAGGAAGCAGTGGTTAAGCAATTTTTAGTATTACTCAAAAAGAGGGGTAAAATAATTTTACCCCTCTTTTTGTTTATTGTAATTATCCAACCGGTTATAGGATCTACATCTATAACCGGAATTACCGGTTTAATAAATACCCCGACGGCTAAAATTATACCCGACGGTAAAGCCTCATTTGGAATGGGCTATACGGATAAAAAATACAGCATACATGGCCCTGAACATGCCCAACTTGCATATTATGTTACAATAGGTTACCTCCCGTTTCTGGAGGGAAGCCTTCGTATTACCACATTCCCAAGCAAAGAAGGCCAAGGAGCTACTGGTTCAGTTAAAGACAGGATGGCCAGCGTAAAATTCAGAATCAACAAGGAAAGCAGGTATATACCTGCTTTCCTTGTTGGTTTTCATGATGTTCTCGGTATATATGGTCATGAAGATGACCATCTGGAAAGTGTATTCTTTAATACAAGTTATGCAGTCGCAAGTAAAAGTTTACCTTTGTGGATTCTGGGTAGTTGGGATTTCCACATTGGCTATGCTTCGGAAATCCTGATCAAAAACGCCGGAGGACACAGCATGGTGGGATTTTTTAGCGGTGTAGAAAAGCATATTAAGGAATATATCACTTTTATGGGTGAATATGATACAAAAAGATATAATTTTGGAATAAGATTTACACCTTTTCGAGATTGGCTGGTTATGGATGTTGTATTTTTAGGTGCAAAAAAAATCTCCGGTGGCCTGTCTGTATCTGTAAATCTATAATCCTGAAGGGACAATAGAAATCAGTAATAATAACTTATTCAATTGCCCTTTCAGGAACGAAATATATATGTTAATAATATCTACCTCAAATCGGGTATATCTACAGTTTTCCCACCTTGCTTTGATGACAAATGAGCACATAATCCCGGCAGACTGTAATCAAGTCCCTTATATACATCTATAGGCGGCTGTTGGTTATTCAACAGGGATTCAACAAAAGCATCTATCATGTAATATTCACATGTACCATGTCCGCCCACAGTAGCCGATTCTGGAGCCTGGGGATGGTTACGACCATAGGGTAATCCTTCCATTCCCTGTGAATTCTCTTCTTTTAAGTAGGCAGAAAATTTATCTGTGTTGCGAATACTTTCTAGACAACCACCTGTTCCGTAAATGGAATAAAAATGGAAAGCTGGTTTTCGTTCCACTGAAAAGCCGCATAGTATTTTTATTATAGCACCTTTTTCAGTGCGGAACAAACCCACTTCCATATCTATAGCACCTAAGTCCGGGGCCACATTAACACCTGTATCCATACCAACGGCTGTCAGGCATTTATCGTCCAGTATCGAGAGTATCGGTCCCAGACTGTGTGTGCAGTAATATATGGGTGGCATGCTGGCTCTCCATGTAAAATTTCCCTGAGAATCTCGCATTATGCTCCGGCAGTCGTGGACGTATTCAGCCTCTGCATAGGTGGGTTTACCAAGTTTACCTTCTTTTACAATATCCCGCCATTTTTCCACAAAATACCAGTAATTGCAATTTTCGGCAAACATAAATTTCCCTTTACTGTTTTTAACAGCTTTTACCAGAAGTTCACACTCCTGGATGCTGTTGGCTATTGGAACTTCGGATAATACATGTTTATCGCATTCCAGAGCAGCGATGGCATTCTCCACATGATAAGGTAGCGGTGTAGCAACTACTACTATATCCATATCATGTTTCAGAAATTCGTCGTATTCAGAATAGGCTTTTTTAATATTCATTTGCTTGCATATATCTTCTACCCTTTCTGCATTCAAATCACATACTGCTACTACCTGGGTATCTTTGCGCTGGTCAAATACCCTCAGTAAGCTGACACCTCTGCCAAGACCTACAACCCCAACTTTTAAAGGTGTTGATATTGTCATTTTTATATTCTCCGGTTTGATTGTTTATAAAATTTCTAGAGATTATCTATAACAAAGAGCCTGATTTCATTGCTGTTATTAGGTCTGGCCACCTCTGCATATATCATGATTTTACCGTTAATCCACATCCAATGGGAATAACGCCATGTAATGTAATCCCCCGGCGTTGTGCTTTTTAACAGGGGGGCATCGGGGGTCAGGTCAATAAAGTTTTCCAGATCAAAGGTATATGCCAGACCAGTAACAATGTTATAAACAGGATCATACCAACTGGAATGTGAACCTTCGTAGATCAGTAGATAACCTACACCCAACGGCAGTATACTGGCCGGTCGTGTGAAGAAATTATGCCAGCCACACAGGTCAAAGGTTAGTTCGTTTTCTGCCGGTTTCCATGTCTCACCATCTTCAGATATATAGTGATACGATCTTTCCATCCTCGAATATGCAATTGTAAACATGTGATAAATGCCGTTATGGATGAATATAAATGGGTCTTTGTATCCCGCAATGGCATTGCTTCTCTGCTCTAAAGCCTTCTTTGACGGTTTTAAAACAGCATAACAGGTTTCAGGCTTAAATTTGGTAGGATCATCAGCGTCATCGAATTTAAGTATACACCAGGGATGATAATCGTCATCACCGAAGGGACCACATGCGTAGAGCTTGAACTTGCCTGTTTTCGGATCAATTGTGATTGCCGGTCTTTCAAATCCCCGGATAGGTACATCTTCACGCTTTATGGAGTGGGCGTGCTGGAAGCTAATACCGTCATCACTACGCAAGATACGCACCTCATAACCTCTGCGACCACGCGGTGAATTACCCTCGCGCATTCTGGCTGCAAGCCAGAATGTTCCCGATTTATCCAGAACCACAGAAGGTGCTCCTGCCCACCATTCCGGTGTATTTTCGTCGGGTTCCAGAACCACTTTATATGATTTAAATTTTCCCTGAATTCCTGTTAAATCCATGTTATTTCCCCTCATTCCTTAGACTCTGGCATACATGTCTGAGTTTTACCCGGGCTTGATGAAGCCTTGATTTAACCTGACTTTCTGTGCATCCAACCAGTTGAGCTATCTTTCTATATGATAAACCATCAATATACCTCAAAATTATAAGCTTCCTGTGCTTTTCTTTTAGCAGGCTTATTTTTTCGTTGAGATTATCCAGAAGCTCCTCCATAATTAGAGCTTCTTCCTGAGATATTGACATAGACTTTATATTCAATTCACCATTTGAATTTAAATATTCCAGGGATTCTGTAGGATGTCGGTTCTGCTTGCGCAGCATATCCCTGCAAATATTCGATACCATTACCCTGAGCCATGATGTAAAGGCGGCTTCATAGCGGAATTGCTTTATCCTGCTTAACAACCGGGTAAACACTTCCTGAGCTGCATCTTCAGCATCCTGCTTGTTGCCCATGATACCGTAGGATATTTGCCATACAAGACTGTGATATTTTCTGTAAAGCAGGCTAAAGGCTTCCTGTGATCCTGACTGACATTTTTTTATTAATATTGATTCATTCATTTTCGTCTATTGAAGAATATTCAACTACCCACATGGGAATATTCTCATAATCCTCAGTGTCGTCGGCCTGCATTATATGACTGAGTTCAGGATGCTCATCAAAAGGCTCAATAACAAGCCGGTGTCTCTGACCTACCTTAAAGCTGGCCGGAGGCATAAGCTTTGAACTCTTCATCCCCCAGAATACTGCCAGCAGTTCTTCACCATTGTAACTTCCTTGCTCTACTAATATTACACGATATTTTATATATGTCAAGCATTCGCTGTAGGCCACCTGGTTTGGATCCGGCACATTGGATACTATAAGAACTTCGGCTTTAACAACGGTTGAATCATCTTCTTCAACTACAGGTTTTTCTGGCTGAGGCTGGATTTTCGGCATTGGTATGTCTACAATTTTCCACTGACTATCCATTTTTGTTAAATCACGAGTGGCAAACTGCCATATAACCAGCTTTTTACCCACAAGGGCATCAGGACGACGGGCGAGAGTCTCCCGTGTGGTAGTGGGACCTCCATCGTTAATGGCTATGATGTCCAGAGACGCGCCCAGTTGATCCGCCAGATGTTCACCAAAGCCGCTGTTTTCTCCCCATCCCATTTCCTTATGGGAGTAAATATTCACAAAGCTGTCACCCAGCAAAACTATAGGGGATGATTGATCTGGCTCAAAAGGTTTTCCGGTATCTGAATCTATGACCTTTTCTACGATAATTTCCCAGGGGTTATAACTTCCTTTTACATCCGGCAGGTTCAACATGTCGTATATATCACCATATCGTTTAACCTGATAAGACTGAAGGTAATAAGATTTATCCGATGTAAACCAATTTTTTGTCTTAATTAACTCCGCCAAGTGGTTTGCTACTAGTTTTAAACCATCAGGTGACCAGTGTGTGTCCTGAGTCAGATAAACCTGAGATTCAACCTTTCCCTGCCAGAGTATATCGGCAGGATCGAACACATGGATTCCCTTACTCCTGAGCATCTGGAAAAACTCCGGTGCATGGGGATTTACAGGTGGTCCCAGGGATTCATCATATCTATCCGAAAGATATTCTGGATAAATTGAAGCTTTTCCGGGCATTGGAAGTAATATAAGTTGTACGTCCTGCTCTTTTAATGTTTCATTGAAAGCAATTATAACCGCTTTCGGACCAAACTCACGATAAAAATTTTCTTCAGGACTTATTATATAATCAAGACTTGGACGATAGAAGAGCCAACCATCTTTACCAATAACAGCTTCAGCATTTCCCTGATTAATTAAAAATGTGGAAACCCACTGATACCAAGGACGAATAGTCTTTGCCACTACAGAATTATCCTCCAGTGTGTCCTCGTATGATCTGAGATTAGCCACTGTAGGAGTACGCTTAAATAGATCAAATTCCTGTAATGCTTTATCAAAGCTTAACTCGTATAAGAGCTGAATTATAGGTACTATAGAAATAATTATTATAAAGCATACAATTATTATTATAGCTATTCTGCGATTCTTTGATTTTACTTCAATTACTTGACTCATTATTATTAAAATTGAAAATACAAAAACGGATTAAAACTCTGAGTAAACATAGCAAATAAGGCTATAATAAAAAGCAGAATTAGCACAACAACTTTAGCAAATGTTATCTTCTCAACAATCTTCCAGCTATGCCTTCCGAACCATACGGCTATAGCGCATACAATAAACATTACCACATGATCTCTTGAATATATTATTGATCCGATTAATTCTGCTCCGGCATATGGCCTGTTTATACCAAACATGTATCCAAGATATTTCATTGCCTGATCAAGACTTTCAGCCCGAAAAAATACCCATGTCACAAGGATTATCAAAAACGTAATGGTTATCCTCATAATTCTGGGAAGTCTTCGGTAAATGCTGTCCCTACCCATCATACGCTCACCGGCCAGCATTATTCCATGTATACCTCCCCATATAACAAATGTCCACTGGGCCCCATGCCAGAAACCACCCAGGAACATGACAATAAACAGGTTGATATAAGTCCGGATATTTCCCCTGCGGTTGCCGCCCAATGGTATGTAAAGATAATCTTTCAACCATGTAGACAGGGATATATGCCACCTACGCCAGAAATCGGTTATGCTGTCAGCCCGATAGGGAGAGTCGAAATTGATGGGGAAGCGAAAACCCAACATAAGCCCAAGCCCTACTGCCATATCCGAATACCCGCTGAAATCGAAATATATCTGGAAGGCATATCCCATTGCACCTATCCATGCATCATACCAGACAAGCGAACCTGCACCAAAAGCAGCGTCAGCCACTTCACCCATAGGATTTGCCAGAAGTATCTTTTTAGCAAATCCTATGATGAAGAGCATAACCCCGGTGGTGAACTTTTCCGCTGTATGGTCTCTATTAACCAGTTGGCTGGCTACATCCCTGTAGCGCACAATGGGCCCGGCGATCAACTGGGGAAATAGTGATACATAACATGCGAAATCCAGCAGTGATTCGGCTGTCTCTGCTTCACCCCTGTATACATCAATAGTGTAACTCATGGATTGGAAGGTATAAAAGGAAATGCCCGTAGGCAATACTATTTTCATTACCTGTAACGTTTCTTCTCCAAATAGTTCCAGAATGATATTTAGGTTGGACTGGACAAAGACAAAATACTTGAAAAATCCCAGAAGGCTGAGATTAGTTACAACAGATATTAACACGGCCAATCTGCGCTGTTTCATAGATGCAGGATTCCCATCATGTGGGTTATCAGCTTTACCCATAGGATTCCACTTGCCAGCAACCATAAGACCGCAGACATAATCCACTATCGTTGAAAACATCATGATAAACACGAACCAGGGGTTAGTCCAGCCGTAGAAAAAGTAGCTGGCCAGGGTAAGAAAAGCATGTCGCCAGCGATCAGGCATGACGTAGTAAACCAGAAGCACCACAGGCAGAAAGTAGAATACAAATATGTGGGTGGAAAAGACCAATCCTTTACCTCTTAACCGCTGTAACTACAAAATGACAGCCTTTATGCCTCATACCATCATATTCATGCTCTACATATTTCAGGTCAAGTATATGGAAGTCTGAAAACATGCTGATGGTCTCTTCCCGGTCTACCAGATGGTGGGGAATACCTGCCTCCGGTTCGTATTTTTTCACAATCGTACCCGGTTCCACTTCATCATCTTTGTTGTATATAGGAGAAGTTTTAGCCTGGAACGTAATAAGCAAGTATCCACCGGATTTAAGAATCCGGTGGATATTTCGGAAGGTTTTCAGCATATCAGCCAGATAAGAGTGATAGATCACATTGTAGGCGATAACAGCGTCATAGCTGTCATCCTGTTCGCTGATCTCCGTCATGGATTCGTGCTTAACACGATTAGGACATTCCAGCTTTTCTAATTCTTCATTTACTTCCTTAACGGCATCCAGTGAGAAATCAGAGCCATGAACTTCAAAGCCGCTTTCTATGAGTAAAAACAAATGCCTACCAAGGCCGCATCCCAGATCGTAGACTTTACTTTTCCCTGATTGCTTTAATCTTAATATAAATTCGAACACATTACCCGACGGCGTTGACCAGAATTCCCGCTCCTGGGAATTCACAGCCAACCAGTTCCATGCTTTTTGTTTCATATATCCTCTTTCCCGTTTATTAATAACACCCAATCCTGCTCATCAGGCGATGTAAATTTATCCTGACCATCAGCGATTTCCGAAGCTTCCATCCATTGACCATTTCTGGGGTTGAACCATTTTATTATCTTTGGATCATCCAGCATATCCATATTCAGCTTAATAGTCATTCTCTCAGTAAGGTATAGAAACGCCCAACTTTTATCGGCAGATACTGCCGCCGCTACAAATTTATGAGGATCGTCCTTGCCGGGTTGTTCTTCCATCAATTCAGGGGCAGGAACAAGCTCCCACCATCTTACGTCTGAAAACACCTTTTTGAGATATTTCATGTGCCTGCTTCCTGGTAGATTTATTACATCATACCAGGGTTGGGCAACACCTGAACCCTTATGATCCATAGGTTCATCCGGTTCAAGCTGCCAACTCCATATTCCCTGCGCGCCGTAGGTTACACCGGCTGGAGGTGATACCAGTAAACTCCAATACGTGGCCCGACGAACTGCATGGGCGTCATGAGGTTTTTTGGAATGATAGGCCTTGTGGGCTTCATAATTTGGCTCTAAGTTGATAATGGGAATTACTGGTTCTTTATCCCATTCTTTAGCCGGAGGGCCTTCACAGAGCCATCTCAAGGTTTTATCACTGTCGCCATGTCCGCTTTGATAACCGTTGAAGCTGAACCATGGTTCACTGCGAAATTCGTCGGCGATCCACTGGACGCCGCCCGGGTGCATGGTAATCAGACGATGATGATCTTCTCCGAACACATCCCGACCAATCTGCTTCCATCGTTCGGACTTTTCCTCCCTGTAATTGCCGTCACCGCCCAGCATCCATATAACCTGATGCGCGCCGTAACGGGCTACCATGTAGCTGGCCAGAATAGTCAACTGGTCGTTGGGAACGGTCTGTCCCGGGTCTTTTGCTGTGCATGTCCAGATCAATACCGGAGACGCTATAAGGCCATGATCATTCAGGGCGTTAACCCGTTTATCCATCCGCTGGAAAAATTCGGGATTAACAGCGATATTCTCTTTCCCAGTAAAAGCCGGCCTTCCTTCCCTGTCACCCTGAGCCGCTCTCCATTGAGTTGTGACATACTGGATGGCTGTAAAATTTTTATTAACCCGGTCTTTCAAGTATTTTTCCCATTCATCCTCTGTGGATAAAAGCACACCGTTCCACGCCGTATCCGACAGCCAGAAAAAAGGTGTGCCATCATCATGGACAATGTATCTCCGGTTGTCCGAAAGACGAAGTGCACCATGAGTATAAAGGGGATTATCACCGGAATAAGGTACACATTCAAAACTGCCTTCATTGCCATCAAGACCGGAATCGGAGCTTTGAGTTTTATACGACCATGTTCCTGTTGTTGTGGGCGAAAACCGAACCTTCCAGCTTTTTCCACCATCCCAGAAGCCGTTTAAGTTATGTTTAATACCATCGGGGGATGTAAAATCCACCTGCATACTGACTTCCTGAAGGGGATTATCATATTCATTTGAACTGATAAATTCAGATTCGAAACGCATCCATTGTGCTACCTGATCCATGCTTACCTCCTGTATTTTTCCACAAATTTCTATGGAACCTTGATAATTGACCAGGGCGACCAGTAATTATACAAATCCCTTGATGCAGTCGTCCAGATAACCAGCTTCTTTTTACTGACTTCCTCGCTTCCCCTTCGGGCCAGGCGACCTCTGATCTTGGGCCCGCTTCCATAGGCTACGATTAGATCAACAGGCATGCCGATCTCTCTGGCCACATGGGCTGACAATCCCGCATGCTTGGGATCTTCCACCTGGTAGACGCCACAGAAGCTATCACCCAGCATTACCACAGGACTTGATTTATCGTCCTGGTATAGACTGCCGTCGGGGTTTGTAACCTGATAGGCTTTAAGCTTCATGGGTCTGTATTTTAATTTTTCATTATCCGGCAGCATACCCCGGATGTCGCCTCCTCTGGTAAATTCCACCTCTTTTATACCATATTTTATGGGATTTTTACATACTTTATTATACCATGAATATGCCTTTATACGCTCCCCAATAATCTTAGCCGCCAGTTGTATTCCCCTGGCTGTCCAGTGGGTATCTTGAGTCATGTATATAAGCTCTTCATCGTTTTGTTCTTCAATAAAGGCCGGCATCAGGTCAATTATCTCTACACCTGCATCAGCCAATTCCAGCATCAGCTTTCGGGTATAGGGTGTTACATAAGGTTCTTTATCATCCGGCGCAAAAGCGGAGATTTTTCTGGGAAAAATCTCCGCTTTTGTTGGTATTATTACAAATAAAAAGTCAATACCTTTGGCCTCAAGCTGATTCTTGTAGTCCACAATAGCAGGATATGGATCACGCTCGTTTTCCTGAAGCCTTAGATCACAGCTGGTCAGGTATTCCAGCGCGCCGCGAAAGAACAGAAATCCATATTTCCCTATCAGGCCCTTGATTTCCGCTGGCCGCTCTTTTAATTGCTTTTCTATATCATCTCGGAAAGGTGTAATCTTATCCACCCATTTTTCCCAGCTTCCATCCCCCCAATTCTTTAATTCAGCCTGCCATCGTTTTATATTTTCCTGCATATCATTGCCGCTGGTGGTTACCAGTTTTGTTTCATTATGTTTTTGCGTGCTTGTATTGCCAGGATTTTCTGATCCTGGACTGGACGATGATTTAACCAGAAAAATATTATATATAGGGGTATCGAAAGGATTACCGCGTATCACTGCTGTTGCGTTCTGGATAGTCAACCCCTTCATTTCCTTGACTATCTCTGGTTCAGTGTTTTTGTTGGGCCAGGGCCTGTTGGCAGAAATATCCAGAGTTTCAGTTCTGATGGCCTCATACCAGTCAGCCGACAGATCATAAAAGTAATCATTTATCTCCTCGGATGAAAGTGTTTTACCCATGTAATCAGATTTGATATAGGCCAGCAGCTTTTGAGAGTATTTACTCTTGTCTATCAGTCCGTATATCTCCAGGTATCCGTCTTTATCCTCATCATCAACACCATCCAGAAAATTGACAAAATATTCAAATTCAATTTTTACCCATATCTCACCCTTATCTTCCCGCAGATATGCTGTGGTTATCTGCTGAAGAGGTCGGGATATCCTGTCATTATCCCATTTCTCTGTGATAATTTCGCTGGACACTATCATAAGCTCCAGGGCTTCGTCATAATCCCATTCAGCCAGGTAATCCAGTAGGGAAGTCCAGGCCATAGGGGAATTCTTTTGAGAATCTGTCAGGGGTATATCTTTGATAGAATCAGTAATTGTATCTTTTACAATGGAGTTATTAAAATCCATATCTTTCAACCCGGGTTTTACATCAGGGATAATTAATTTTGACGGTTCCGGGATGTGAAACATGGGATTTTTGTTATATGCGGCATAGTCCAGTTGGGCAAGGGTTGGTTTTGTAATTTGTCTTATCATGACTTTTGATTTTGCCCGGTTGTAGGTCTTGTTGAAATTAGCTATGGTTTCTTCATCATTAGCATATACGCGCGTAGTATTGGCAATTAATATAAAGCATATCCCAATACATATAAGCTTAATGTAACTTTCTTTCAATTTGAAAATTCTCTTATATCCTTTATAAAGGAGGAAGGATTGATTATTCATACTTTTCCCTTTCGTTTATTTAACATAAAGATAAGGCCATCGGTCTGTCTTTAAATCCCAAGAAAAACGCACAGGATTGCCCACTGGTTTCCAGTCTTTTAACTCCTGGACATATATCTCATAATCGCTGTTGTTATGGTCATGCTGATTTGGCGATGCACCGTAGGCCAGCCATCTTCCATTGCCGGTTATTGTGGGGAAATATGTGTAATTCCATGTTCTGGTTGCAGGTTGACCAAGAACCTGCTGTTCTTCGTTAGTTCCAATTTTCCACACTCTAAAGTCCTTTGGTCCCTGCACCCAATACATGTATTTGCTATCATGGCTGATATGGGGTTCACATCCACCGGTAGTCTTGGTGGTTTTCTGTTGATCAAAGATAAAAAATTCGTTTTTATCTCCCCTGAAAACTGCTGAAGATAGATCTGGGGCTATGTCTCCTACCATACTACCCTTGGTACCTCTTACCGGAACTCGCGCCTTATGAACCAATGATTCCTTTCCGCTGGATATATCATAACTCCAGATCTGGTAATCCCGGACAAAATAAATGTATTTACCATCGGTTGACCAGTCCAGGGGATTTCCTACCGTCAGCTTCCGGGCTTCACCACCGTCAGAGGGAACAACCCACACCTCTACCGGGGCTCGTTGTCTTCCGTAACCAAATAATATGGTCTTGCCATCAGGTGAAACTCGAGGGCGCAGATAGTCCCTGTATGGAAGTTTGCTGGTTTTAGCCAGTTGAGTGATCTGTTTAAAATCCGTTCCATCTGTATTAATCCTGTAAAATTCCCATTCCCCGGTGCGGTTGGACTCCCATACTACAAAGCCTTTAACACGCTTGCCAAATTCCTTTAAAGCCTCTAATTCTGCCTTGATCGGTTTACCGGGGGTACGCGGCTCATCTACATCTGCAGATGGCCCCCAGCCGTATACCATCTTATCTGAAGTTATGGGTTTGGGCTCCTGCAAATGCCTTATCTGTATAGGATGTCGGGATGAAACCAGATAGGTTTTTTCATCTTCCCGTACCTCTGCTATTATATAATATCTACCGCTGACAACTATAGAAGTATCCCAATCCAGTTGATTTTTCTTATCAGAAACAAACCGAGCGCTGACAGGATCAACATACACATCGTCGAACATATCATCATGCAGAGCAACGCCGCCGGGTTTGGAATTTATAGGCTGACCGTTCTGCCCTTTGTCAACACCTTTTAACCGCGCCACCATCCTTCCGTCTTTGTTTATCACCCAGCCATCTAAAGCTACTGAGCCATCAGGCAGGTTCCATGCGGCTTCTTCGTATGTATGCCAATCCCCCTTGCGTTCATAACTGCTTTGTTTAATTACAGTATTGCCATTTCTTTTCCAAAGCCTGAGGTTTCCCCTCAACCGGTATGAAGGTGGTTCACCTTGCGGGCTATACCTTACCGATATTCCACCGCTATTACCAAACATCCTGGCAGACACTACCACATCACCAAAATCACGTCGGACAGTACCAAGATACTCGTTGTTAGTCTCGCATCTGACAACCAGATTGTCAGAGTTTTCCGGATCTGTGGTAATAAACCAGTAGCTGTTTACCCTGGGTTCCCACTTATCCGTCGCACCGTTCTGGAAATCATCATGAAACATGGTTACAATGCGTTTACGGTTGCGACCTTTGTTATCTTCTGCATAATACCATGTAATTATGGCATCACCTGAATTGCTGTCTCTCCATTTAATGGTATAATTCTTGTCTACATTTATATTCTGTATTTCCGGGGTCATGATTTTAAGCTTACTCTCAGCCAGTTGTGCAAGTTCATTATTATAAAGGCTTTTAATTTCATCAGAATTTAAAGCTCGTTTATATATCCTGACATCATCCATAATACCCTGAAACATATACCCATTCTTATAACCGAATGAGCCTATAGAGATGGTAGGATCAGTTACATCCTTCTCAGCAGGTTTTACATTTCCCCGACTTACCTGTATTCCGTCTTTATACAGGGTCATCTCACCTGAAGACCGATCATAAGCCAATGCTACGAAATACCACCTGTTGGTCTTGAGAGGTGATTTATCCTGAACTGTATTCCAGCGACCATTATGCCCCGCTGAAAGCTTATTTCCATAAAGCTTCGGGGCCCAGAGCGCATGTCCACCTTCGGCCTGATCGCCGGATATTATGTTGTTACCCGCATTGCGACCACCATTTCCCTTCCAGAATACCCATACCGTCTTGGTGTAAGATGATTTTAACGGAAACCTCTCACCCAGTGAAATGTCACCATCACCGCTGAATTCAAAAGCTCCTTTTTTGTCATAACCACCAGATGACAGCCATTTTGTTTTACCATGAATAGTGCTAATATCCTGTAAAGCTTCTTTCTGTGATTTTCCATCCATTGACAGATGAATTGTTATATCATTAGCAGACGCAATCAAGAATAAGAATGAATTTAAAACTATTATTAATACAATGATCTTTTTCATTAAAAAATCCTTCCCTGCAATATTCTATATAGAGCTTTGAAATTAAATTTCCTTATGCATATTCGCTGATGTTAATTTTTCATTCTTTTAGAAGCTTCCCTTGCGTAAAATCGCACTTCCCAGTCTTCGTCTTTTAAGGCATCTTTAAGCGATTTGTATGACTCTATCCTGAGAAGGGATAATGCCGCCAGACGTCGAACCCGTTTGTCTTTATCAAGTAATGCTTTCTCAAGATACTGGATAGATTTCTCGGATTTAATATAACCCATTGTTTTGGCAGCATCACAGCGTATATACCATTTGTCGCTTTTCATATCGTCAGCAATTCTACCAACTACCTGTTTTGAACCAATTTTTGCCAGAGAATAAACTGCTTCATGACTAATATCATCATTTTCATTATCCATTAAACCAATTAGAGGTTGTATAGCTTTTTCTGAATGTATATCTCCCAATGCCTGAATTGCCGCACAACAAACATCGGTATTATTATCGCTTAAAGCTTTAATCAGTGTCTCTACAGTGTCTTCCGAACCTATTTTTCCCAGAGACCGAATTGCATAATACCTGGTTTGACTGTCATTTTCCTTTGATAACTCTATAAGAGGTAAAACAGACGCCTTCCCAAATTTTATTATGGATGTAGCTGCAGAATTTCTGGTTCTTCTATTATCTGATTCCCTGATTGTATTGATTAGTTTCTTGATCCTATTTTCTTTGTTGTATATAATACCTGATGGTGATTTTATATTTATATACAGAACAGATATAACCATTATTAATGCAGTATAAAATAAAGTAACTGCGGCGGTCTTTCTTTTTCTGATAGGATTTTCTTTTCTTAGTATTAATCTCATAGGAGCGGATATAATCCGGGAAATGAAACTGGGTAATGGAAACATAAAAGGCGTTTTTCGCCGGTATAATTCGTATTCTTCACCCCATTTTCGCTTCATACTCAATTCTTCCAGCATTGCCACGCCGATTATAAACATGCTTGAGATCAGTAAAGGTAGACTGTATGGTATACCCCATGATCTCTTGGGATAAGGCATATTTACAAAATATATTAGAAGTCCATAACTCCATATAATCCAACCGAGATACTGGGGATGCCTGGAATACCTGTATATCCAAAAATCTGCTGTTCCATTTTCCCTGAACTTGTTGTAAAACCATGCTGTTGTTCCCATTGTAAATATTAATAACCCTATTCCCATAAAACCAACAGAGAACCATAAACGTATATCAATCCCAAACCGGGATGGTATATATGCTATTATCCTGTATGGAACATAAATTATGTCCCCCAGGTTTAGAACCCAGGGAGCGAAATCCAGTATGGGCATCCATATCAGGTTTAACATCCCCAATCCAGCAAGAAAAAACATGACAGAGGCAAATTGTCCGAACAACGGCAGGAAAAACACAAAAACACCTAAAGAGGCCAATCCACTTTTGCCGGTAATAAATCCAGCGGCAATCAATATAATAACAAGAAAAAGGCTTATGTAACCTATCAGGCGAATATGATAATGTTGTATATACAACTCTGTTCGATAAATACTCAATTTATCCGCATGAGAGTCAATATCAGGATATTGAACTTCCCTGTCAAGATATGCAGATAACCTTCCGGGAAGTTCAATAGATGCAAAGGTGAGGGCAATAGTAAATACGATGGCTGTAAAGATCATGAAAATCCTGGTTGTTAGACTGATCTCCATATCTAATTCCTTTCATATCTATCCAGTACTTCCTCTGCTGACAGTTCCCTGTCGTAAATAGCTACCATGAAAACCTTACCCAGCCATGTGCGATCATCTTTTAGCTCATTACCAATAATCAGTGGAAAGCTTTCCCAGTTGCTGAAATCCCCGGTAAGTTGCTGGGATTCAGGATGCAGGTTACCGTTGATATAAAGTTTCTTTATGCTTCCGTTGTATGTGGTTACAATATGAATTTTCTGACCATTGAGAACGCTTCTGGTGGTGTCCAGTTCTGGACTGCCGTTCACGCTGGTTTTTGTGGTTCTCAGACGAAGGGCTAAATCTTTACCTATCTGTCCAACTGTGAAATTACGCTGTCCGGAATCCGCCGACATAGATACGATCCGGGCCGGGCCTGATTGGTTCAGGTTTGATGGCTGGAACAATACCTCAATGGATATCTCCTGCTTTGATTTCAGGTTATCCAGTAGCTTTTGTGCATCACCGTAGCTGATAATCATGCTGGAAGCGGTGAATTCAACACCATCATTTAGCCATCTTACCCGGTTTGTGTCCCTGATTTCCAGGTCGAGGAGGGGTTGGATTTCGCTTCTGTCGTGGACTACATTGCCAGAACCTTCGTCAAAAAGATAAAGAGCAAGTATACCTGAAGGCATGGTAGATTCCTGAGGAATATAAACCACAGGCGTAGATGCTTTGCTTTCAGCGCCGGTAATATCAACGGCTTTAACCCAGTAGTAATACTTGACTCCCATATCTGTTGTCATGTCTTTGTATTTGGGTAAATTTATGGGTTCAGTATTCAGTTTGTTTATCTCTTTTATTCCATCCTGAACCCTGTATAAGTTGTATGATGACACATCCGGTTCAGGATTGGCTGACCAGATTATGTTTGCGCCATCCCTGTTCTGCTTTACATAAAGACCTGATGGAGTTTGCGGGATTGAATCAGTAATCATGGCTTTTGCAGAAATCGATCTGGTGCTTTCAAGACCTGAGGCATTTACCGCGCTTATACTATAATAATAATTGCTGTTGGGCATTGTAGATCGATCCACATAAACGGGAATCTGGACTTTTGCTATGTATTGAGGGCTTTTTTCACCTTCGGCCCTGAATACCTTATACCATCGGACAGGCGTGTCGCTGTCATGCGATCCTGACCATGTGATTCTAACCTGCTGGCCGTGAGGTTCAGTTTCCACATAGAACGGCGGCGAGGGAGGAGTATTGTCAGTATAAACGAATATATCGGGCCAGCGGTCTGTGGCCAGGTCAAAAGTCAACCTTATAGGAGCTTCCCATGCCGGGTGTTGATCGTTCATCTTCATTACAAATATTTCATAGTCCGATGTGTCGTGGTTATGCTCATTGTTCGGACATGATCCGAAAACCAGGTATTTCATGTCTCTTGACAACCGGGGAAAATATGTATGACCATATTTGGTTTCGTGTATCTTGTAGAGGGGGTCTTTAACTTCACCCTTCAGTGTTGCCCTTCCGAATGTTCCAGCCGTCATAACCCAGTAGACAAAAGAACCGTCAGGGGCAAAACGCCCTTCACAGCCGCCATGCACATGCTTCTGGAATTTGCCATCCCTGCTGAATATCCATGTTCCCCTTGGTTTTGATGACCATGCGATCATTAGTTTTCCATCAGGAGAGGGTTTAGCCCCTCGAATATCTCTGGCTTTTAATTCTCTCTTTGGAGGCCATATCTGTTCTTCCGTATTATTTTGTATATTATAGAAAAATGTCTTTGTATTATTTTTTCCCTTATAGATTATAATTATTTCATCATTGTGCCATTCTCCCATACTGGCACCAGCAACCAGAATGCGTTTTTCTGAACCATCGGAATTCATTATCCATACTTCCTGTTTAGGAAAATTACCTTGATGCCATGCAATAAGCTTACCATTGGGTGAAATCCGGGCTGAAAGATCCGGCAAATCGTTATCCGTCAATTTCTGGATTATCCCCGCGTCCATATCCATACGATACACTTCCCAATCCCCATCCCGGTTTGACATCCAGATTAAATAACCCGGTAAATGTTGAGAAATCTCACCCAATGCCTTTATTTCCTGGAGATTAGTGTATATTGTTGGAGCTACCTGGCTGTATGATGGTTGAATAATAATAAGTGTGATGATAGCTAATACTATATAAAATTTCATGTTGTATCAACCTTCCGGTTGTGTTTGTGTGATCCAGGGGAATAGAACGGGGATTACGCGACTCAATGCAATCCCCGTTCTATTCCATAAATTTATGGTTATCCTATTCCAGTATATTCCCAAGGGTAATCCCTAGAACAGCCGGAACACCCCACCAGCCCATCCTCTTATATCTATCTTTAACCAGGGTTACATCTATGGATTTTATGGATATATCCGGCCTGGGGTTTTTCACCTGCATGCTATATAAAACGCCCTTTTTATCCTCACTGGCCGGAATTATAAAGGTTTTTGCCACCGACGCCTCCTGTAGAGGTTTAGGTGTCTTCTGCTCCCAGTGGGCGACATGTTTGAATAGTAAAACCGGCACATCCAGGGATTCACCATCATCATAGTGGATTACATAACGGAAAGCTTCGGGTTGCTGACCTTCCATTATGGGATGAGTGGCGTTGAATGTATGCAGAAAGAATATCATATCGGCTTTTTTACCTATTTTTATGTCTCTTACAGCTTCCGGAAGTTCTCCCTGTGCCCGATTTCCACCCAGCATGATGCAATCGGGCACAGGGGCTGTATTGTAGTCTACAAGGTGATATGTCACGTTGGAAAGGGTCTGTTCGCCCATTTTCACGTTTCTCAGGTCTTTGTTTTTGTCACCAAACCAGCCAGCTTTTCCCGAACGTTCTGTAACATACTGGTTGCAGTAGTCGGTAATGTTTACTGTCTTGTATCTTACATTAACACCGGGCAGTGCAACTGTTGAAGTGCTGGAACCTGCGCCCATATTCTGCAGGAGAACATTCATGATCCTCAGTTTCTTGCTGTTGTTTTCCTCGTTGGGTTCATCTTCCATGAATTTAATTTGGTTTAACAATATGCCGCCTTTACTCATAGGGAAGGACACCAGACCACCAACGTTGTCTATAAATATAGTATCTTCGGGCATATCCGCCCTCAGAAACTGGACGTTATCTATACCTACCAACCTCAGATCAGATCTACCTATACGATTTTCCCTCCATGAGCGAATCTGTAGGTTTAGGCCTTCCTCTACTTTGATAGGTTTAGGGAGAACAATCTGGGTAAGTTCATCAGAATCAGGTAGTTCTACAGATGCAATCTTCCTGCCGTCTGCAATTATGTCCATATCCTTAATGGTCCAGTAATTGGCGTTATTCCAGATATTTATCTGCTTTATGGTTTCAGGACGACGGAATTTAAAAATCAACGGTTCCGCACCTTCTTCCGGTACCCATATTTGCCGGATATAACGCCAGAAATCACTACCAAGCATGCCGTTGACGAAATTGTATGGGTCTTTGTCGTCATAGGTTGGAGTATATTCCAGTATATCCTCAGGCCCATCGGGCATCTGACAGAAAGGAGCGGCATCTTTGCCATCAATGACATAAGTGTAGACATTGCCGGATATCCAGCGCTTTCCAGCCCATCGGGCGATCCATTCAGTTCCATACATACTTACGTCACGATTACCCAGGGTCGCTGCCAGCAAGAAATCCGGGCTTTCCAGTGTTACTCGCTCTACACGGAAAGGACGTATCATGTGGTTTGTGCCCATCAGCGCGTTGAATTCCTCCAGACCTTCCGGCGTAAGTCCTGCAAGCATAATCCACCCACCTGCTTGCTGGAATTTCTCCGCTTCTCCCCTTAGATTATTAAGAACAGAAAGATTACCCTTGCTTGCATGTATAACTGCCGCCTTATACTCCTCAGGATTAAGTGCTTCCTCTACACTTTGCACTGTCTGAGCGAAAAATCCCGTCTTTCTGACACTGTCAGCCAGTAGGTTATCAGACGGTGAGTATACAGCAACTACACCCAATGACGGTGTGTATTTGCTGTATGTCTCTATCATGTTGCGAAGCAGTATATCTGCACCGGGATCTAAACCAAGATTCGCACCTGTAAGAAGCTGACACGTTATGATCACACCCTGACCGCATGGCATCTCTGTCAATGCTGTATATCTAAGCATTTCACCACATTCCACAAGACTTCTGGCCCCTTGTGTGGGTTTGACGTATACGTTCTTGTATGTGGGATGACCGGCTTGCCAGTCTATAAGGTCATCTTTGCTTAATTCCCTGAATAACGGTGTTCCCAGAGCCTGGGAATGGGCATATCCACCGTAATGAGTGGTAGTAGTCACAGGGATAGGAAGGTTACTGCCAGCCAGTGGAACTTCCTGTTCCAGCACGATCACACGACCACCTTTAGCGGCGAAGGCCAGTATGTCCTGACCGAAGGATTCCGCAGGCTTCAATGTGTCCGGGCCTATAATTAACAGGCCATCATTTATAAACGACAACTCGTTTGTATCGTTTACATTGGTGAATTCCAGCCCACAGCTATTCAGGAATCCTGAGAGCTTATCCGAGCGATCCAGTATTATAACATCTGCATCAGTCTTAATTGTATTAACTACAGGCATTACAGGTATGGAACGCACATCAGTGAATTCTTCAGCACCTGATTGACTTGCTTTCAGTGTAAGAGTACCTTCCAGACGTTTGTTTGTATCAGGTGCAGGAATCACAAGGGTTTGCTCCATACCAAATCCCGGTTCTATGTTTAATATAGCTTCATCTTCAGCTATCTCGTTATCGTTGACTACATAAGACCACTGGAACGTAACAGGTTCAGAGCTTAACGTGTCATTCATAACCTTGAATAGCATTTGGTTTTCTCTGCCTGCATACAACCGATGTGTCTGTTTTCGGGGAATAACACACAGGTCGCTGAATGTCTTTTGTCCATCCTCATAATTGTGCAGGTTATCCCAGGGGAAGAAGCCGGAAACGCCAGCCCATCGGTAACCACCGTAGAGCATCCGCAGAAATTTTGCTTTGCCTTTCAATGCTTCATAAGTACCCCGGAATATCTCGTCACCGTCCACATAAGATCCGAATTCAAGCTCATTGGCATGTACGCTTTCTCCCACAACCCAGGGCTTTTTCCTTTCCCAGGGCCAGCGGGTTATCTTGTTGGAGTATTTGTCCACAGTGTAGGCGTTATCCGGATAGAAATCCAGACTTCCTAAAGGGTAGTGAGGGCTGTTGATCTCAAGCCTTCCGCTAAGATCACCGCCTCCGCCTACAGTATAAGGCCTTGTGGGATCGTTCTTACGGCCTGCTTCCACCACCTGATCCATAAGCTCTTCAATTTCGTCAAGAAAACTACCGTATATATTCATGCCGTTTATATAGACCAATTCGTTTTCCACCTGGTACATTATAACTGACGGATGGTTGCGGTATGCCTTTGTAAGTTGATCCATGTGACGCTGGAAATTTTCCCATAAAACAGTGTTGGGAACAAATTCTTCCCTGTTATTTTCTATACGGCGACCGTGTCCCAGTGCGAAGGTAATAAACATACCATCTATCATGGAACATAAACGCCCTGGTATACCGTTGCGGTCATAGAATTCCAGACGTTCTTCCCTTGTTTTAAGGAAGTTGCTGGTTTTCCTGTTCATGCTGAAACGGGTAAAACGGTCTTTGTCCCTGTGAAAGCTCTTAAGCCATTCTTCGCCAGTCCAGGGAGAACCGGCTACACCTACCCAGTTCCAGAAATTGCGTCTTACGCCGTTGATGTATACACCTGTTCCCTCTATAGTTACCTCCCGGAAACCGAAAAGCTCTTCTTGTATATCCAAAACCTCATCGTCTTCAATAATAGTAGTTCGCAGTCTATATAGATGAGGATCGGGAACGGGCCACCAGAGCTTGGGATCTTCCCATGATCCGCTTACTGTAAAAGTTTTAGTATCTTTAGCAGGTATTTTTATATTAAATGGGCCGAAGGTTTTTTCTGTGCTATTATCCTTTTCATATATAGCTTCACATAATAATTTAACGTTGCGTTCTGTATCCTTTGTGTTTCTGATGGTTACTTTGGATTCCAGAAGCTTTTTCTCAACGGAAGGTTTTATAAACACATCCTCTACATAGGCATTCCCCACAGATACAAGGGTAACAGGATTTACTATACCATAATCATGTCCGTTACCATCGCCTTTGGTGGTGGGATATACAGGGGTAACCCATCTTATATGGTCTGGAACACTTCTTGGAATATTCCTGTATCTGTCCAGGTCTTTTTCTTCACCGTAATATTCCTTGTCTATAGCGTAGTAGCATCCCTTGACAGCTACAGCTATTTCGTTTACAGCGTCAAACTTTACATACGGGGAAATATCCAGATCCCATGGAATCCACACCCCTTGATGAGTTCCAGCCAGTTCCCCGTTTACAAAAGTACTAATTAACCAGTTAGTTCCGGAGAAATGCAGAAAAAATCCTCGATCTTCATGACTTGCCGGTACTTTAACCTTGGTTCGATATATAACCCGATGGGCGAAGACTGTCTCCGACTTGTTCCATAATGTTCCGGGAATATTTATACCCATCCAACGCAGAGGGTATACATCCGGAGATGGTAACTCTTGCAACGGTTGATATGTGTTTACATCCATGTCAGGATCGTCATAGCGTGCTACCTGCCATGTTCCGTTTAGTTTGACCGATGTACGGTTACTGCTGCCATCTGCATCGGGCAATTGGAACACCTGATTTTCAGCTTCTATATCAATAACATTATCATATTTTTCACCCGGTTTAAGCTTTCCTTCAGGCACAAAGTTTCCTTTTACCAGGGTTATACAATCAATTCCCATTAACAGACGATTGTCATTAGAAGGTTTTTTATACCGAAACTGAATATTAATAGTGCTGTGGGATAATTCTAAGGTGTCCAGTTGTAGCCATGCAACTTCCATCCATAAACCCAATTGCATTACGTTGGTGGTCTGCTGAGTTCTTTCCACCATTTGCCATTGACCGTCATTTATACGCCATTCAAAAGGTGCTCTGGCCCATTCCCAGCCAATCCGGACCCAAAGCTGGTATTTACCAGATTCTGGCACTTCCATTCTGTATGAAAGCAAAAGCCCTTCTTCCGGTACTTCCCGGGATAATTGTTCTCCGGAAATGGTTTTATATAGATAATTACCATTGGACAATAAAGAACCATTCCCAGTGGGATTAGCTTCATAGGCAAAATTAGCTTCAGATGGTTCTTCACCCTCCTGCCAGCCGTAAACTGTATCCTGAATCCCATAAGTCGGGATGCTGGAAAATGCTGTAAATATAAACATGATTATAAACAAAAGAATCGGATAGCTGTAATGACATGACATGGAATAATTCCCTTCTTAATATTCTTGCAAACCTTAAGCATATTTTGATTTGTTTAAAATGCTTAAAGATGCCAGAGATTTATTAATATGAAAGTATAGCACAGCTTTTGTATATACTTGTTACAGAAATGTTAAATTGGAAATAAATAATTTTGTTTTTCTTAAAACCAGATTTTGCAGACTCAATACCATTAAATAATAAATTAATCAGACGATATAAGTCAAGTATTGCTTATCAAGCAAAATCTTTTACAATTTCGTCGGCTGTGAAATTACATTCTTTTATTTTGCTGATACATTTGAATATTTCGAATCTTACAAAGGTTTCTTCATAGGTATATATCATAACCAACCACCGACATATGAAGAAATAAGGGATTATTCTCATAAAACAATTCGTTAATTTTATAAAAAGGTGTAACAGATAGTAGATATTAAACCGAATATTGGTTGATTATATTAGCGATAATTGCTAGAATAATGACATAGAGATTTACACCTAAGGATCGGTGTAATAATCAGTTTTACAAATGGAAAACGGAGGACTATGGAAATGAAAACAAGAACCAGTTTAACTATAGCTTTTATATTGCTAATCTTTGCATGGCAATCAAATATTACCGAGGGACAGGTTGTTACCGATGGACTTGTTAGCTACTGGAGCTTTGATGAATCTTCTATAGACGGTGCTACAGCCAAAGACGTTTGGGGAAATAACAACGGAACTATAGTCGGTGATCCCGGTATAGTTGAGGGAATGGTAGGTGAAGCCTTAGATTTTGATGGTGTTGACGACTATGTTGACTGTGGTAATGACGATAGTCTTAATATTACTGAAGCCATAACCATTGAATTCTGGATATTCCCCCGGGAAAACGCTGAAAATAGACATGTTATCAGTCGTGGTGAATGGGCAGCCGGCGGGTATTGGATTCAACATTCTGATCCGGGTAATGTAGGTGGACTTTATTTTTACATGGATGGTGTTTACCAGAATTTTATCGTTCCGGCTGGTTCCAGTGAGTTAAACATCTGGCATCATTTTCTCCTGACATATGATGGCTCTATGGTCAAAAGCTACAAGAATGGTGAATTTCTCAACGAAGCCAATGCAGAAGGTACAATAACGGAGAAAGATATAAATTTCATGATCTCAAGATACGCTGGTGGGGATCTACATCATATAGATGGAATTATTGATGAAGTAAGGGTTTATAATAAGGCCCTGAATGAAGATGAAGTTATGCAGAACTTTGCTTCTGAAGGTATGGCTGTTTACAACTCAGAAGATAAGTTAAGCACTGCATGGGGGAAAATTAAAGAACTTTAGAAGATTAAGTGTGGTTATAATTGAAAATTCCCTCAGCTTGTCATTCCTGCTTCAAGCTTTTTTAAAAAAGCTTGAAGCAGGAATGACAGCATAAAGAAGTTTCTTATCTTTACCACACTGATACCACACTGAACCCGGAAGAATCAATAAAGTTGTAGGACACGCTGAGCGTGTCCTTGGGCACAAGCATTGTGTCATTACTTACAAGGAGGATTATTTTGAGTGATAAAAAAATAGAACTGAGATATGGTTGTAACCCTCATCAAAAACCGGCTTATGTTTATATGAGTAAAGGTGAATTGCCTTTTAAGGTGTTAAACGGAAGTCCGGGTTATATAAATATGATGGATGCCCTGAATTCATGGCAGTTGGTAAAGGAGTTAAAACAAACCCTTAAAATGCCGGCAGCAGCTTCTTTTAAACATGTCAGTCCTGCCGGTGCTGCTGTGGCTGCTCCCATGAGTGATGAACTGAAAAGGGCTTATTTTGTGGACGATCGGGAGCTTTCACCTCTATCAACAGCCTATGCCAGGGCCCGAGGTGCAGACATCATGTCATCTTATGGTGATTTTGCTGCTCTCAGCGATAAAGTAGACGTGGAAACAGCCCGAATAATTCGCCGTGAGGTGTCTGATGGTATTATAGCACCGGCTTATGATGATGCGGCTTTAAAAATTCTTTCCAAGAAAAGAAACGGCAGGTATCTGGTAATACAGATGGATGAAGACTATAAGCCGGAGGAATACGAAGAGAAAGAGATTTTTGGTATTACTCTAGAACAGAAAAGAAATAACGTAGTTCCTGATTTTAGCATACTGGAAAATGTTGTAACAGAAAAAAAGGATATACCTGAGAATGCCAGAAGAGACCTTATTGTCGCCACAATAGCTGTAAAGTATACTCAATCCAACTCTATATGCCTTGCATACGATGGTCAGGTTACCGGAATAGGGGCGGGTCAGCAATCACGAGTCCACTGCGTCAGGCTTGCAGCTACCAAGTCGGATTTATGGTATCTGCGTCAGCATCCAAAAACTCTAAGCCTTGATTTTGCTGATGGTATAACCCGTTCAGAAAAAAACAACGCGGTGGATAAATACCTGGTGGAAGATATAACTGATGCGGAAAGAAAATCATGGGAAAAAGCCTTTAAAAAAGTTCCGGAAAAGCTGACAGCCGGGGAAAAGCGGGAATGGCTTGATTCTTTACAGGGGGTATGCCTTAGTTCTGATGCCATGTTCCCATTCAGGGATAGCCTGGACAGAGCAGCCAGCAGTGGCGTTAAGTATGTCGTTCAGGCCGGAGGGTCAATTAGAGACGATGAAGTAATAGCCGCGGCAGATGAATATAATATGGTAATGGCTTCTTCCAAACTCAGGCTTTTCCACCATTAAATCGGAAGTAAAGGAATTAAAACACCATATTTATCGTTTATATAGTAATTATAGCATTATTAAGTTAAAAGGAGGTGTAAATTATGGCTTTGAATTGTCATGAAATGAAAAAAGGCACAGTTTACGTCTGTGAGGGATGTGGCCTTAAATTAGAGGTAATAGAAGAGTGTAAAGAATGTGGAACATCGGCTGCAGAATGTGAGTGTCACGAAGAAGAAGGAAACGAATGCACATTCTCATGCTGTGGTAAGGATCTTGTAAAACAGAAATAAATTTTGGTTTTCCGGATTTAGTGTGGTAGTAATAAACAACTTCAGATTACTACCACGCTTAAAACCGGAAAGATCAAATTTTTAACTTTTAATACTTGAGTATGGAAATTAATCATTTTGGTTCTTCCGAGTTTAGTGTGGTAATAATTGAAAATTTTCTCAGCTTGTCAT
>WJIO01000068.1 GCA_014730235.1 Candidatus Poribacteria bacterium | reverse complement strand
ATTCTGATAAAACATTCAGCCCATGTCCATCTTAGAAACGCTGTGGTAGGTAATTTTCAGGCGTCTATGGATAAGGGAATAATGGATTTCGATTGGGTTTTAAAAACTCTTAAGGAAAGCGATTACGAAGGATATATATCAATAGAATACATAGACAGCACCGACGAATACTCTATTGAGGAACAGATTTTGAAGCTCAAGGAAATTATAGAACAGGCTTGATCTAATAAGGAGTTTGAAATGAATAAATACAGAGTAGCTCAGGTAGGTATAGGTCATCGGGGCGTAATACATGCTAATGCCTTTCTCCAGATTTCGGATCGCTTTGAATTGGTGGGATTATGCGATATAAATCAGGAAAGGCTGAATGGATACGCGAATGATAAGAAGCTGCCGTCGGAAATACTCTTTACTGATGCTGAAAAAATGATGGAAGCTACCAAGCCAGATGTGTTTTGCTTTGTCACTCAGCCAGACCTGCGTCTGCCTATGGCTAAACTGGCTGGTAAATATAACGTGAAAGGTTTGGCCTTTGAAAAACCTATGGCAACTTCTTTAAAAGAGGCCTGGGCTATTACAAAAATGTGCAAGGATAAAGGTATAAAAGCCATTATATCCCACCAGCATAAATATCTTACTTCCATGCAAAAGATGAAAGAAATTGTTGATTCCGGTGACATAGGTGAAGTTTCATATGTTAACGCTACATGCCAGGCCTGGTTGGCCCAGTTGGGCACACATTATATGGACTATATACTTTGGGCTAACAACGGTAGTCCCGCCAGGTGGGCTGTGGGACATGTTCACGGCAAAGAACTGCTAAGCGATCATCACCTATCGCCCAATTATACCATGGGGCATGTAGAGTTTGAAAATGGGGTCAGGTCATATTTCGAATTCGGAAAGCTCTCGGCCTCCCACATGCCCAAGGAGAATTTCTGGGTTGACGACCGGCTGACTGTTTATGGAACATACGGCTATGCATGGGGTGATGCCAACGGAAGATGGGGTGCATTTACCAAATCATCCGGGGGTGATGTTATTGGCGAAGTGGGTGATGACTGGGGAACTCAGCAATCTACAAGGCTGCAACCTTTGTATATGAAAGACTTTGCCGATTGGCTGGACGACGACAGCAAAGTCCATCCATGTAATATTGATATAAGCTATCATGGCTATGAAATCCTGGAAGCAGTATGTATCAGCGCAGTGGACAACATACGTGTAGACCTGCCCCTTGATCCGGACACATGCGAGGACATCTTTGAGCGAATGCGAAAAGAACTACCTGAATGTCCCGAAAGGGTTAATTGAGCAATAAAGAAGTATGTTAGTGAAGAAAAATTACAAATTAAATAAAAAATACTTACTTTGATTTCTATTCCTGCAAAAGCAGGAATAAGATGATTAGAGAATTTTCAAATTATTTTAACACTTAATCCTGAAAAACTAAATTTAATCGGGCAAGTAAATTTCCTTAACTTGATGCACATATAGTTTTGCAGACTCAAACAAAACTACTTTTCAATTTGTAATAAAAACTCTCTGAATCTATCAACATACCTTTCGGATATGCTCAGTTCTACATGCAGGCTGAAGGCTGGTAATATCCTGAGATTTATCATCTTGGGTGCATCTTTTTCAGTTGTTATAATGAAGTCGGCTTTAATAGATTCAAACTTCCGGCTAATCTTCTGAATGCTGGATTGTGGATAGGAGTGATGATCAGGAAAGGCTATTAGCTCCACGCTTTCAGGCTGTAATGATCTGAGAGTATTCAGGAAAGACTGCGGATTGCCGATACCGCATACTCCCAGCAAGGATTTACCTTTCAGGATCTCCAGGGTTACAGGATTTCTTGTATGAAGCAGTCTCAGGTAGGTCGGTTTGTAAAAAGTATTAAAAATCGGAACTGATGGAGCTATGCGATTTATATTGCGGTGTAATTCTATTAAGTCTTTACATTGGTCTGTCCGGGTGAGTATTATGGCATGGGCATCTTTCAAGGCAAGTGCAGGCTCACGTAAATAACCCCTGGGCAGTAGATAACCGTTACCAAAAGGCTTTGTGGCATCCATAGTAATTATATCCATATCCCGGTAAAGCCCCAGACGCTGGAATCCGTCGTCCAGTATCAAGATTTTACTGCCGAATTCCTGAACTGCCTTTTTACCGCTTTTGAACCTGCTTTTACCCACAAGAACAGGAAAACCAGGGAGATTCTGAGCCATAAAATACGGTTCATCCCCAGCTTTCCGAATGTTTATATGGATTTTCCTGCCGTCTGAAACTACGCCAGTTCCCCTGTTAGTACCCTTATAACCCCGGTAAAGTATACTAATCCTGCAATTTCCCTCAGCAGCCAAGACTTTTGTTATAGCCATAACCGCAGGGGTTTTGCCGCTTCCCCCGACTACTATATTACCAACACTTATAACTTTGCATGGCAGGTGCTTTTTTGGAAGAAATCTATACAGCCAACGTCGGAAGCCGGTTATTATCCACATCAGCCAGCTAAGGGGTGTCAGTATAATCCTGATAAATATTGGTATAATACCCCGCCGGTGTTCAGAGATTACTCCGTCCATATAATACAGAAACTTTTCAGCAGTAGTATTGGGCATTAAATTTTCACCTGAGCCAGCGGCTTTTTTTATACTGTTCCTGATTAATTTTCTCTATAAGCTTCCTTTGCTCTGAAAGCTGCTCAGTAAGTTCAGAGATAATTTTGTGGGCGTTTTCCCGCTGCTGAGATAGTTCCTTTTCCATATTTACCAGACGCTCTTTTAGCCACTGGTTATCCTCCTGATAGTTTTGCACCATAGCCACCTGATCCTGTGGTTCTCTCAGGCGTTCTACAACTCTTTTAAGGTCATCGGTTTCTGTCTGTAAATCTTTGATTTTATTCTTATAATCTCTCAATAGGATAAGCTCATCTTCCATATACTTACCATATCCAAATTCCCGCAGTTCTGTTCTTTTATTCATCATCAGGGCATTGGATGTCACCTTTTCATTGTAATCCTGTATGGCGTTTTCCAGAAGGTTTATAAATTTATATTTGTCTGAAGATATTTCGTAGTTTTTGCATCCCCCCATCCATATGGCTATTCTTGTCTTATCTTCATCTATCCTTACAGCCAGTGGGAAAGAACGGCATATCTGGGGTCGGTATTCATATATGCTACATCGCTGGTTTTCATCCATAAAAACGCATTCCTTTGCATCAGGATCAGGGGGAAACATGTGAGGACGGGATATATCAATTTTTTCATCTTCGTCAGAAAGATAAAGTTCCACATATCCTTTAAACATACCGGCCACATAATCATCAAATCCCCTATCAATAAAATTAGCCAGATCAAAGAGGGATATCATAACCCTGGGCGGACAGCATTTTTCTGTGCACGTCTCGCAATTGGGTACAGGAAATGTATTTACAAGATCACCTTTGTCCTCAATTTTAAGGGCAACATCCTCCATTTTAATAAGGATATTATCCATTTTAAGCTTTAATGCAAGGAATTTCAGTTCGTCTATTTTACTCATAATTTTATATTAAACTTGTTTAAAATTTTTTATTTTAGTTTAAATGATCCTTGAATTTCTTCACTGGAACGGGCTATATTTGACAGCCTGATCTCGTCTATTACACCATGGAAATAGTCCTGATACTTTTTCCATGTAGGATCATTTGTTCGACAGCCAATAGTAATAATATGATCAATAGAATCCGATGGTACAGGTTGTTTGGCTGTCGTTTCAAGCTCCCCATTCAGATAGACTTTTATATTACCCTCTTTATCCCTGGTTGCTGCAAAAAAATACCAGGTTTCTGTCTTTATATCCGTTTTTGAAGGAACATAAGTGTCATTGTCATTTTTAGCTTCGTACCACAAATGGATTTTATCCCGATTCTCTTCGTCGTTAATCTCCACCACATATTGGGCGATATCAGTATCAAAAGATTCTCCATGACCAAAAACAGCCTTCGTTCCTTCTAAAGATTCGGCTTTAAACCAAAGCTCAATAGTAAATTCCGTAAGATCAAAGTCTTTAGATTTTGGCACTTCTACAAATGAGTTATTGCCATTGAATTCCAAAGCACCATGTAACTTTCCCTTTGTTATCCAGTTTGCATCACCGACAATTTTACCATGATGTTCATTTCCAGAAGCATCTATAACTTTTTTTCCTTCAACTCTGTCAAATCGCCATATGGCCACAGTATTTTCATCCACTTCATAAGAAAAGGCAGAAAAAGTCATAAGCAATATAAAAGTTAAAATTATATATTTTGCCATTATATACCTCCATTTATTTTGTTAATATCATCTACACATGTTTTATAATACCTCGTCCAGAGTAACAAATCAATTAAGATTTTCACAAATTACAGTTGCTTTAACGGTTTTATTTTGCTAGAATGATAAAATAGATGTATTAATATCTTTATCGTTGTCATAAAAGCCATAATATTGTAGGATGTATACTGTATGGATGGTGATAAGACATTGGAGATCGAATCTAAATATTCGACTTCAGATTTTTATAATCTGGAAAAGTTACTGAAAACTGATGAATTAGGCATATATTTATTAAAAACTCTCGGGGAAAAGGACGTAATAGACTATTATTTGGATACCAGTGAATACCAAATCCAGAATAATGGTTACGCATGCCGAATACGCAATAAAGGTAGCGATTGGATTTTAACATTAAAAAGTCTTGGCAAAGTTAAAGAGGCAATACATGAACGTGAGGAATATGAAATTAATATTCCTGGCTTTTTACTCCTATCGGATTGGCCGGAAAGTAAGATTAAAAATATAGTTGTTTCATTTGTAAAAGATAAACCTCTTTATAAAATATGCGTTATAAAACAGCATAGGATCCAGAGAATTGTTAATATAGGCGAAAAACGTATTGGCATAATGTCATTGGATACAGTAGAAATATCAATAAATGATTCAATAAATCGAACTTATGAAGTTGAGGTTGAATTATGTGAAAGCGGTAAAATGAAGGACCTTAAAAATCTGGATGTTGAGTTGAAATTATTGAATTTATTACCTGAGTCATGCTCTAAATTCGAACGCGCTATGGAAATTAAGAGAAAGCTTAACGGAGATTAATAACGGAGATTAATAATGTCAGAAATATACAATATATTAAACAAAGTAAGATCAGAAAAACCTCTAGTGCATCATATTACAAACTGGGTCACTATATATGACTGCGCAAATATAACCAGAACTTTTGGTGCTTTACCTGTTATGGCCCATGCAATAGAAGAATCAGCGGATATGGTGGCAATTGCATCAGCCCTGGTGCTCAACATCGGTACTTTAACCCCGGAATTGATTAAATCCATGATAAAAGCGGGAAAAGCAGCCAATGAAAAAAATATACCTGTTGTAATGGACGCGGTAGGAGCAGGGGCAACAAAACTGCGCACTGAAAGTGCAAACGAAATCCTGGAATATATAAAAGTTGACATAATAAAAGGTAATTCATCTGAAATAGGTATTCTGGCTGGTGCAGACGCAGAGGTAAAAGGTGTTGAGGCAATGGGATTAGAAGGTGATCCTGTTGAAATAACCAAAAACCTGGCAAAGAGTAAAAATGCAACAGTAGTCATAACTGGCAAACAGGATATTGTTTCAGACAACAATAAGACGTTTCTGGTCAACAACGGTCATGCCATGATGGGAAGCGTTGTGGGAACAGGATGTATGTCAGCATCGGTTATAGGAAGCTTTGCCGCAGTAGAGAAAGACTATGCTCTGGCTTCCACAGCCGCCCTGGTTTGTTTTGGTATTGCCGGCGAATTAGCTGCAAACACCGAAAGTGTTTATGGGCCAGGAACTTTTAAAGAAGCATTTTATGATTCTGTTTATAACCTGGATCAGGATAAAATAGATAAAATGGAAAAGTATAAGTTGATTAATTAAATACTAAAGAATAATATGGTTCAAGGGGGGAAGAATCAAATGGACAGCCTTATTTTTTTATTAGGTTTAACAACTTATGTATATGGCAACATAGACATATCATCAAACTACACCGGCAACGTTTTTATTGATAACCAGGAGGTAAATCTTAATATTGATGTATTATCAGAAGCCGTTATATCCGTAACTAATTATAACGGCGATGAAGTATTCAAGAAAGAGCTTCCTTCGGGAAAAAGTGAAATTTTTATTGGCGCTCTGCCAAGAGGACATTATGTAGTTAGCGTAGAAAGTGGAGAAGATAAAAAAAATGTCTATATGGCCGTTGTGCCATCTCCAGATAAACATATTAGGGATCGGGAATCCCGTATTGCTTCCGACCTTGCTACAAGCTGGCTGGTAGAACCCGATAAGTTTGATGAGCTTGCTGAATTAACGAATCTGGCCGGTGTAAACTGGATCAGAGATCGCATAAGATGGGGTGAAATTGAGCCAGAAAGGGGAAAATTCGCTGAAGATACTCGCTATGACCGTTCAGCGGAAATACAGGTAAAAAACGGGTTAAATGTTTATCAGGTCTTTCATGATACACCACCCTGGGCTACAGAAGGAGAAAAGCGAAGATCTTTTCCCAATGATCTTAGGGATGCTTATAACTTCGCCGTCCAGATGGCAGAAAGATTTGACGGTAAGGTAAAAGCCTGGGAGGTATGGAACGAACCGGATATTCCCAACTTCAGTGATGAACTGGGTGATTCATATGCTGCTCTGTTAAAGACCATGTATCTTGGTTTCAAATCCTTTGATCCTGATCTTTCTGTCCTGTTGTGCAGTTTTGCCCATGGACCTGGAAGATTTGCTGAAACTGTATTTGAAAATAATGTTAATGACTTCTTTGATATTTATAATTACCATATCTACGATAAGTGGGAAAACCATTCTGATCGGGCTCTGAAACATATTCAAGTTATGCGCCGTTACGGGCTTGAACGCAAACCTATCTGGCTTACGGAAGCCGGTCATGCAGTAAAACGTCTTCCTGATCTTGTAGAATTAACCGAAGAGCAGGGACATGAAGTTGCCGAGTTTTTGCCCAAGGCCATTATTACAACCCTATCAGCCAAGGTTGATAAATATTTCTGGTTTATACTCCCCTATTATCGTGAAAATGACGTAATGCTGTTTGGGCTTTTGCGTCAGGATATGACCCCTACAGCTGGTTATTCAACCCTGGCTGCCTGCACTTATGCTTTAGGAGAAGCCTATCATCTGGGAAGATTGGATATTTCTGGAGTAAATATACAGGTCTTCAGAAGAGGTGATGGAAATCTTACTCTTGCCTACTGGTCTAAAAGTAGTGAGAGGAAATTTAAAATAAGGGTTGAGACAGATACTGCCCAATTGATTAATATTATGGGTAAAGAAAAAGAAATTGAAGTAAAATCAGGAAGACTTAACCTGGTAGCGGATACATCTGTTAAATATCTTGTATTGCCAGTTGATGCTATGGGATATTCTTTGAGGAAGGAAAATATAAAGGAAATTTCTGAACCCGAGTCTTTTGATCTTGGAAATATATGTCATCTGGTAATGCATTTGAGATTTCCCAGGAAATGCTGGAACAAAAAAGAAGATGTTTATTCAATTCCTGAAGACTCCCCTACAATCGTAAATATAGAAGTCTATAATTTTGGAGAAGATAGTTTTAGCGGTAGCCTTAGCTTTGTTTCACCAAAAGGTTGGAAGGCTGAAATTGATAATGATGGAGTAAATATAAAACCAATGGAAAAGGTTATAAGAAAATTAACTTTATCACCTGATGAATCTTCTTCAGAAGCTGTCCAGCTTCGGTTAAACCTGCTTAGTTCCATTGGCAAAGCTGAAACTTATGCTCTATCTTATCTAGCACCAGGGAAAACTGAATAAAATATAACGGGAATTATAATCCAGCTTTCTGCTGTTGAAATTATTGACAGCATTTATATTACCCTAAATCTACTACAGGAGTATAAGAATGATCAAAAAAAGCTGGATTTTTTTATTTATTATCGCTGGATTATTCATAGTTAGTTGTATAAACTTAAATCAGTCAGAAAATGATATGGTTGAAGAAAAAGAAATAGAAGAAGCAGAGGGTTTAGTATTCAATCCTATACAGGTAGTTCCACCATATCCTGCCATTACTGAGCCTCCCCTGATTACTGCATCTCAGGTAGAGGATCAGGTAAATGATAATGAGTTGGTTTTAGGCGTATCTATAGATGGTCAATCTCGAGCTTATCCCATAAACATGCTTACAGGGCCAAGTCGCGAGATCATAAACGACAATCTCGCCGGTGTAGCCATAGCTGCAACTTGGTGACACCTATGTCACAACGGCATAGTTTATGCTTCAGCAGTAAATGGACAGGTTTTAAATTTCAGTGTTTCCGGTATGCTTTGGAACCGTAGTCTGGTTATGCAAGATCAGGAGACCAAATCCCTATGGAGCCATATACTTGGTAGAGCTATGAGAGGTCAGCTTAAGGGTACTGAGCTTGAATTGATACCGGCAAAAGTGGTCACATGGGGAGCGTGGAAAAATCAGCACCCCGAAACAACAGTATTAAATATGAGAAGGACTACTGATGATTATACAAAAAATTTCTATAAGCACCCGGAGGATTTTGTATATGGATGGATTTCATCAGGAAATGCCTATTCAGTGTCATTCCAGTTTTTATTGGATAACCCTATACTTAACATAAATCAGGTTAACTGGCCGCTTCTTATAACATTTGATCCTGAAAGCACTGCTGTTAATATGTTTTCTCGACGATTGGACGATAAGATTTTGCAATTTGTAGTTATTAGTGAAAAGTTAATGAAGGACAAAGAGACCGAATCTATATGGGATCGAAATACGGGGATTTCCGTCAAAGGTTTGTTAAAAGGAAAAGCCCTCAAACATAAAGCTGGTATAGTTTCTTTTAAAGCCGCATGGAATGAATTTCACCCTGATAATGTAGTCATTATACAACAAAATGTTGAAATAGATAATCAGTAAAAGTAAATTTTATGGTTTTGGAGAAATGGGCATGTCATAGAAATGCCCATTTCTTAGGTAAGTCGCATACAGAAAATATATACTAATCTATAATTTAAAAAGCCACAAAGTACCGCCTAATGTAGTAGCTACAGCCCCACCATATAATATATACTGCACTTTAAATTTAATATTACGCTTTCTATATGACAACTGAACAGCTTTCATTCCCAGTATTACACCTGCACACATGACACCTTTATAAAAAAGAAGTCCCTGTTCTATTCCCATCATATTCATGTAATTCCGAATAATCAGGTTACCTTCGTTGAGAGGGGAAAGTTCAACTCCTGATATAGTAAAAAGATAATCAACGACATGTGCCATTATATAAGTAAAACTTGCTATTGTAAACTCCATATCATCTGAAAACTCTATATTAAACATGATTTTGATCCGAAAAGAAAGGGGTAGACCCGCGTGAGATCCGGGAGGGAAGGAGGTTGGAGACACATCAGAAGGATACTATAAGATGTGTTTCAACAAAAAAACTCACACGAGTCTACAGCTAATCCTCCAAGTTGCCTTTTTATATACGCAGGAATCATGCTAGATATTCAATATAGACGAAAAAAAGCTATAAAACGTTGATATATAAGGATATTTTTGTATTTGTGCATCAACCAAAAACACAAATACGTAAATGTATTACAATGCAACGGTTATAATATCTTTATCTTTAAAAATTGACAAACACCCTTAAATATTGATAATTGAAACATCTGTCCATTTTTCTATCATGGCTTATATTGCGACAAATGCCTGTAAAAAGTAAATCTTTTAGCCAAAAATAAATTTACTTCAGCAGTATAATTGCCGAATAATTGATAAAAATTTGGTCATTTGTAGAAAATTGAAGTTCCTGAATTATCTACTAAATTGAAATAACCTCGAAAATTCCTATTTTCCTTTTAAAAAATTATAATATATGCTATTATTTATAATGTATATTATATAATCTAAAATTTTCATTTATACACAAAATAGGTAATGAAATGGACAAAGGAAGAAGACAATTTTTGACAGCAATGATCGCCGTTGCGGGAACAGCAGCTTTAGATGGTTTTGGACTTCATGGAATATCGGCTAATGTGCCAACTGGTCAAAAACCTGGTAGTTTTAGTAGAGATATAAGAGATTATCCCCATATTATTGACGCAATTCCTTCCAGAGATATGAAAACTTATTTTCCCCTTATAGTTGAAGCCTGCACAGATCCACAAAAAAACTATTTGGAAAATATACCATTTCTTATTGAGCTAGAAGTTTGTAAGATATGGAGCGAATCCCGATTCGAATGGGATGCCTTATCCAATGTAGGAGCAGGTGGTTTGCAACAGTTAATGCCCGGAACTGCAAGGGATTTTGGATTAAAAGTTGCTAAAAACCCTGAGATGATGAAATTGGATTCAGCTATTGATAATTACCAGAGTTACAGGAGTAAAATAGCTGAAGGTCGTCAGGATTTACATAATTTAGTTGAAACATGTAGAATACCCGTAAGCAGTTCCAATGTGACAAATATAAATAAAATAAGAAAATCTCTGGATAAGCTTTATGTAGAAAGAAAAGCTGCTTATAATAAGCTTAAATATGCAAAATCAGCTTATACAGCAAAGATAAACTCCATGTCAGAGGATAAACGTAAAGATTTCGACGCGAGGTTTGTTCCCAAAATTTTAATACCTGCTGGAATTGAACATATTTACAGGGATGTTATGGAATGTAAAAAGCATTTTGGAGGCCCGGTGGAAATGAATGTCTGGCGAGGAGTGGCCGCTTACAATTCAGGATTGGAAAGAACTAAGAAATGGGAAGGACTACCTTATATTCAGGAAACAGTTCACTTCACCAGAGGGGTTATCTCAGATCTGACCAGGACACTGGAACTTAAATATGCTTACTCCACTAAAAATACCGCTTTGATTGCTAATACTAAAAGACGAATGGGAACTAAAGCACCCAAACCATATACAGTTTATGTAGTAAAACCTGGGGATTGTTTTTATGAAATAGTAAGAGAGCAAATTATGGATAGATATAAACTTACATATAGCCAATCCCTTAGCTACATAAAAGATGATAGAGGAAAAAATATAGACCCGGATAAAATGTCATGTATTTTGCCTAATCAGTCTTTTAGAATATATAAACCCAGATAATTGATCAATATATTGTTAAAATATTACCAGATTTTAAGGGTGCGTTTATGCGTACCCGTTTTTTTATAATAAATGTCAAATCTAAAAAGAATTATACCGGGAAAATATTATCACCATAATTCGATAATACATCGCCTTGATCCTCGAACTAAAGTTTTAGCTTTAATATTTCTTATAATATCAATATCAATTACTGGAAATATTCTTGAGTTACTGCTAATAGCATTACTTATATTTATCTCTATTTTGTTTTCCAAATTGCCTATAATTTCAATAGCAAAAGATTTAAAGCCATTCTTATGGATCCTTGTATCTTTATTTTTACTGCATTTATTATTTGAAGAAAATAAAGCCGGAGCTTTTTTGGCTCTGGGGCCCATAAAAATGACCTGGAATGGACTGCAAAAAGGAATACTCGTAGGATTCAGGTTTCTTCTTATAGTTTTAAGTGCATTTATTCTTACCTACACAACTATACCCATATGTCTGGCCGATGCTATATCCAGACTAACAAAGCCTTTTAAAATAATAGGTATAAATACAGAACAGCTACCTTTAATTACTATGTTTGTAATGTATTTTGTTCCTGAATTATATAATGAATTAAATAGACTGATTATTATTCAGAATATGAAAGGCAGAAAAACCTGGAGAAGAAAATTCATAAGAGAACCCAATCTACTGATAAATCTATTAATTATACTGGTGAGAAATTCAATTCAGAAATCAGATCAATTGCTAATAGGAATAGAATCCAGATGTTATAACGGTCATTTAAGAAGTAACTTATATAATTATTATTTTAAATTATCCGATAGTTTGGTTCTGTTTATATCAATCTCAATTTTTATTTCATTTATCATAAAATACTTTTTTATATAGAGTTTCGACAAAATATGACTCTTCCGGGTTCAGTGTGGTTATAATTAAAAATTCTCTCAGCTTGTCATTCCTGCTTTCGCAGGAATGACAGCATATAGAAATTTCTTATCTTTAACACACTAAACCCGGAAGAACCCAAAATATTAAGGGCGTATATATAAAATATATACGCCCTTAAAAAATATAATATAATGCTATTACTACTTATTCTTTAGAATGGTGCCCCATTCACCCGCGACAAAAGCTGTTTTAGCATTTGGAAAAGCTGCATCGTAGAACGAATCTTTTAACGCTCCCTGCATTTTTCCACTGGTAGCAACAGTCCATGTCTTTCCGCCGTCTTTTGTATGTAAAACAGTTCCATACTCTCCGGCAATAATACCTTCATCTTTTGAATAAAAATCAACGCCATGAAGCCAGTCTTCGGTTTTCAATTCCTGCCCCTGAAGATTCCAGGTTTTCCCACCGTCAGTAGTCGCCAGGATAACGCCACCTTCACCAACAGCCCAGCCGTGGTTTTCATCAACAAAATCAAGGCTTCCCAGGTTACTGTCAGTAAGGCCTTCACCTTGTGTTACCCAGTTTTTCCCACCATCTTCCGTCATTTTTATAGTGCCGCTTTCACCTACTGCCCAACCTTTTCTAGTTGTAAGGAAATGAACATCCCAGAACCCTGGTGAACCGCCGCCTATTTCAGCAGCACCAGTTCCACCGGATATAGGTTTCCACGTAGAACCTCCATTAGTAGTTGCTACAATTGTGCTGTTGGAACCAGCAGCCCAGCCATTTTTCTCATCAAAGAAGAATATACTCTTCAGATGACCTTCCATATCGGCAGGATCACTCATTCGTGATTTATCCCATTTTGCATAAGCTCCATAACATAATATCATCAAAATTGATAAAACAAAAACTGTGTATATCGTCAGTCTTTTTAACAT
>WJIO01000067.1 GCA_014730235.1 Candidatus Poribacteria bacterium | reverse complement strand
CTGCAAAGGCAAATTCCTGACCGGCGGTTAAAGCCCGCGACTCCCGCCATAGTGTGGGACTGACCCGGCGAGTTTCCGGGGCCGACAGTAAAGTCTGGATGGAAGAAGACCTTTTTGAATTAATATACTAAAAACCCGAAGACATTTCTTCGGGTTTTTTTATGTCCAAATTTAAAGATAAAGAATACATGCAGCTTGCCCTTGAACTGGCGGAAAAAGCCAGAGGACGCACAAGTCCAAACCCTATGGTTGGCGCAGTGATAGTAAGGGATGACAAAATCGTGGGACAGGGCTATCATCGTAAAGCCGGTACACCCCATGCAGAAATTCATGCCATTGATGATGCCGGTGAACTGGCCAAAGGTTCTACCATGTATGTAAGTCTTGAACCATGTTCCCATCAAGGTCGTACCGGGCCATGCACTGAAGCCATAATCAAGGCGGGTTTATCTAGAGTAGTTATGGCTATGGAAGACCCAAATCCCAGAGTCAGTGGAAGAGGCAGACAAATACTTCAGGAGCACGGCTTGCTGGTGAAATCCGGTATTATGGAAAAAGAAGCTCAAAGGCTTAATGAAGTCTTTATCAAGCACATAACCACAGGCAGACCTTTTATTACCATAAAAACCGCCATGACTCTGGATGGTAAAATAGCCACATGCACCGGTGAATCCCGCTGGATATCCTGTGAAGAATCCCGAAACATTGTTCACCGAATCCGGGATGAGGTTGATGCCATCATGGTGGGCATTGGCACTGTGTTAAAAGATGATCCATCCCTTACTACCCGGCTTCCTGACGGTAATGGTAAAGACCCAATAAGAATTATCCTGGACAGCAAAGGCCATATACCATTGGAATCCAGGGTGCTTCACCTGGATTCCAATGCAAAGACTATAATAGCCGTTACATCTCAGGTATCCGAACGGAAACTTGATGAAATTAGAAAATATGCGGAAGTGATGATATTACCATCTATTGATGGAAGAATTGATCTAAATGCTTTAATGGATAAGCTGGGTGGGATGGATATAACGAGTCTTCTGGTCGAAGGTGGTGCCCGGGTAAATGCTTCTATTATAAAGGCAGAACTGGCTGACCGGATTATGATCTTTATAGCACCAAAAATAGTAGGAGGCACCACCGCGCCTGGACCTATTGGTGATACAGGGATTGAAAAGCTATCCGATGCCATTTTGATTAGAGACATGGTGTTTGAGTCCATTGGTGCAGACATATTTATTACCGGATATTTCAGAGGTAAAGATTAATGTTTACAGGAATCGTAGAGGAAATTGGCACAATATATCGCATAGACCGGTCTGAAAAATCCTGCAAACTGACCATCCATGCCCAAAAAGTAATTGATGATTGCAAAGAGGGTGATAGTATAGCCGTCAATGGCACATGCCTGACGGTAACTGCTTTGGATAAAAAGGGATTTACCGCAGATGCAATGACCGAAACCATGCTCCGAACCACCTTGGGACAGCTTAAGGCAGGTGATAAGGTTAATCTGGAACGTTCCCTGCGCCCAATTGACAGGATGGGTGGTCATATAGTGGCAGGTCATGTGGATGGAGTTGGTACTATTACTGGTTTAAGACAGGAAGATATAGCAACTGTTATGGCTGTAAAGGTATCCTCATCTCTTAACAGATATATAGCTGTCAAAGGTTCGGTATGCGTTGACGGTACAAGTCTTACTGTAACCGCTTGTTCTGATTCAGCCTTTGAGGTTTGGCTTATACCCTTCACCAAAGAAAGTACAATTCTGGGATTAAAGAATATTGGCGACAGTGTTAATATCGAGGTGGATATGATAGCCAGATATGTTGAACGTCTTATGTATTTCCAGGACGAAAATGTATCATCCAGTAATCTCAGTGAGGATTTTTTAAGAAATCATGGATTTTTATAAGATTATTCATTCAGGTGATAAAAATGAAATTTAACACTATAAAAGAAGCCATAGAGACATTTAAAAATGGTGAGATAATAGTAATTGTGGACGATGAAGACAGGGAGAATGAAGGTGATCTGGTAATGGCTGCGGAAAAGGTAACTCCCGAAGCCATCAACTTCATGGCAAAATATGGCCGCGGACTTATATGCCTTCCTGCAACAGGCGAAAGACTTGATGAGCTTAAAATCTATCCTATGGTGATAGATAACACCTCGCATCTCAGCACTGCCTATACCGTTTCCATAGACGCAAAGGATAAAATATCAACAGGTATTTCTGCTCATGATAGAGCCCACACTATAAGTCTGCTTATTGATCCAAATACAACGCCTGAGGATTTTATGCGACCCGGACACATATTCCCCCTTAGAGCCAGAGAAGGCGGCGTTCTCGTTCGCGCTGGACATACTGAAGCCGCTGTTGATCTGGCAAAACTTGCTGGGTTATACCCCGCTGGTGTAATATGTGAGATAATGAACGATGATGGTACAATGGCCAGAGTGCCGGATCTGTTAAAATTTGCCGAAAAGCACAATCTTAAGATCGTTACTGTAGCCGACCTCATCCAATATCGCAGAAAGACCGAAAAGCTTGTAAAACATGTTGCCACAGCTCAATTACCCACAAAATACGGTGAATTCCAGATCCACGCCTACGAATGTCTGATCGACTGTGAAACTCATGTTGCATTAACTACAGGAGATCTGTCAAAAGACGAACCAACGCTGGTAAGGGTACATTCCCAATGTCTGACCGGGGATACATTCGGTTCATTGCGATGTGACTGCGGTAACCAACTGGAACAGGCAATGAAGATGATTCAGGAAGAGGGCAAAGGGGTTTTAATCTATATGCACCAGGAAGGCCGGGGCATTGGATTGATAAATAAAATGAAAGCATATATGCTTCAGGATACCGGATTGGATACTGTTGAAGCCAATGAAAAACTTGGCTTTAAAGATGATCTAAGGGATTACGGCGTTGGGGCACAAATTCTTGTTGGTCTGGGTTTGCATAAAATAAAGCTAATCACAAATAACCCGCGCAAAATTGCCGCCCTGGCCGGTTATGGCCTTGAAATAAAAGAGCGAGTACCCCTGGAAATCCCGCCTTGTGAAAATAATATCGAATATCTGGATACAAAAAGAAGAAAACTTGGGCATCTGCTTAACTGGAAATATGAAGAGGAGAAGGCAAAGAATGGCTAAAGTTTATCAGGGAAATTTAATAGGCACAGGTCTCAAAATTGGTATTGTGAACAGCCGTTTCAATGAATTTATAACATCAAAACTCATGAGCGGGGCAATTGATGCCCTGAATCGGCATGGAGTTAAAGAAGAAGACATAGAAATAGCATGGGTTCCCGGTTCTTTTGAAATACCGCTGGCTGCCCAGAAAATGGCTTCCAGCGACAGGTATGATGCGGTTATATGCCTTGGGGCTGTAATAAGAGGCGCAACACCCCATTTTGATTATATAGCAGCAGAAGCTTCAAAGGGAATAGCCCAGGTAGGATTAAAAACTGGCATGCCTGTGATCTTCGGAGTTATTACCACTGACACCATAGAACAGGCTATTGAGCGAGCTGGCACAAAAGCCGGCAATAAAGGCGCAGAAGCCGCTGTGACTGCTATTGAAATGGCCAACCTCTTTAAATCTATGTAATTGTTATCCAAGATAGGCCTTGACATAATTTTTGAAAATTGACATAATAATAGGGTCACTTAGGAATCCTATCATCAGTAGTCCAGAAATCTCTTGTATTCGGAGGTGAAGCATTGGTAGGTGGACCAATAGAAAAAATTAAGCAGGCTGAAGAAGATGCGAGAAACAAAATAAAGGAAGCTCAAGCCGAATCTGACAGAATTCTGAGAGAAGCCAGAAACAAATCTGGCCAGATAGCTGAGAAAGCAAAGGAGCAAGCAGCGGAACAAAACAAAATCCTCATGAAAAATGCCGAGGATGAAGCCGCAAAAGTTGTTCAAAAACTCAAAAAAGAAAACGAAGCCGAAACAAATCAAATCCAAGATACAGCACAGAATAATATGTCAAAGGCTGCTTCTTTCATCATTGGGAGGGTAATCGGATAAATGGCTGTTAGCCCAATGCAGAAGGTGCATATTTTCGCGCACTCTTCGCAACGCGCACCCTTAGTAAGAGATCTCCAGAATATGGAGATAATTCATATAATTAACCCTAATGAAGAGGACGAATCTGCTGCCGAAGCGCATCCGGAAGAAGAAGTCCGGGATGTTATAAGAGGTATGCAAAACGATTTGTCCCGTTTACAATCAGCTATAGATTACCTGGCAGATTTTGAAGAAAAAAAAGGGCTTTTGGCTGGTTTAATGGGAGGAAACATAATCCTCTCTTCTCAGGAATACTCAAAGCTTGCAAAAGAAGTATCCCATGGAGAATGGCGAAATATATGCAATGAATGTCAGGAGCTGGAAGACGAATACGCTGGTTTAACCAATCGGGAAGGAAGACTCAGAAGCGATAGAGAAAATCTTAGCACATGGGATAATTTAAATATACCCATCGAGGATATTAAACAGACTGAAAAAACTATTATAAATATTGGTGTGATTCCTGCCGCTGTATATGATACTCTCATATCCGATGCCGAAAATTCAAAAGCTGACCTGGCCTTTCATAAGATCGGTGATACCAAGACCGAAATTAACTTCATGGTTATCTATCTGAAGGAAGATGAACAGGATGCAAATGCTCTTCTTAACAGGTACGGTTTTTCTCAGGCATCTCTTCCGCTAACATCCGGTACAGTTGCTGACCGAATTAAAGAAATTGATAAAGAACTCGCAGAATTAAATTCAAAGAGAGACGAAATATCTCAAAAAAGCACTCAACTGGCTGTTCACAGAACTGAATTGATGGCCATATATGACCATATGTCTGAACTTCTAAGCCAGGAACAGGTTAGAGAGTCTTTTATAAAAACAGAACACACCTTTGCCATTGAAGGATGGGTGCAAAAAAACAATGTCGATAACCTGAAAAACAATTTAACCAGTAAATATGAAGAACTGGAAATTATAATTTCTGAACCAACCGAAGAAGATCAACCCCCTGTTGATCTGGAAATTAAAGGCCCGGCCGATCCCTTCCAGATGGTCACCAGGCTTTACGGTATACCGGCTTATAAGGAAATTGATCCCACTCCCCTTATTGCTCCATTTTTTGCATTTTTCTTTGGAATATGTATAACTGACGCGGGTTATGGTTTCCTTGTCGCCCTTCTCGGATATTTCATGGCCAAAAAAATGGCCCCCGGAAGCACTAAGAATTTATTTCGACTTCTTATCTTCGCTGGTATCGCAACTATAGTTGTAGGGGCGTTGACCGGTGGATGGTTTGGTATTAAACCCGACAGGTTACCTTCGTTCCTGCTTAGTGTGCGTATTTTAGATCCCCAGGGATCAGGCCAGATGACATTCTTTGCTGCAATACTGGTTATAGGGTTTATCCAGGTCTGGTTTGGATATTTCGTAAAGATGTATGTAGATATCAGGGACGGCGATTATGCCGCCGCTTTTCTTGATCAATTTCCCTGGCTTTTAGCTATGATACTTACACCAGTTGTTGTCGCTCTCTATATGTCTGCTGGTTTAAATACTCCTACCTTGGCTGTGTTGGTTATATTACTCATCTCTGTAGTTGTAATTATTGGATTTGCCGGAAGAGAAAGCAGTAACCCCGTAGCCCGTTTAGGTACCGGAGGATTTGAACTATACAGCAAACTTACCGGAACTGCTGGTGATATTCTTTCTTACCTGAGGCTTTTCGCTTTGGGTCTAGCAACTGGTATTATTGCCAGTGTTATAAATACAATGGCTGGTATGATGTGGGGAAGCGCTATTGGCAAGGTGGTTGCCATTGGTATATTAATAGGCGGACACATATTCAACCTGGTCATAAACGCTCTCGGTGGATTTATCCACACTGCGAGGCTTCAGTTTGTCGAGTTCTTCACCAAATTTTATGAAGGTGGAGGAGAAGAGTTTCGACCATTTAGAAAAGAACATACTTACATAACCGTTGCAGACTCTGGAAGTTTGCAAAAAAAGTAAGTAATAACAAGGCAAGCTGTTAATTCTACCTCTGTATGGGTGGTTGACATCCATACAAGACTCTTGATGGAGGCACAAAAACATGCAATTAGCTGAGTTGTTGGCAGCGATATTTAACTCGGGCATGGTATATGCTCTGATGGGTGCTGCTGCTGCGGTAATATTGACGGGTATAGGTTCGGCTACAGGAATTGGATATACGGCATCAGCCAGTGCTGGCGTGATGACCGAAGATCCAAGAGGCTTTGGTAAATATTTGATCCTCGTAGCTCTGCCAGGTACTCAGGGAATTTATGGCTTTGTAGCTGCCTTTTTGGTCATTATGAAGCTACAGCTTACCAATATGGCCGATGCTGCTGCTATAGCCGCAAGTATGACCACTGCCCAAGGGCTTCAGATTCTATATGCCTGTTTGCCCATTGCTTTTGCAGGATTGGTTTCTGCAATTCATCAAGGCAAAGTTTGTACTGCTGGCGTTGGACTTACTGCCAAGCAGCCTTCTGAATCTGGAAAAGCTCTGGTTTTCGGCGTCTTTGTCGAGTTCTACGCCGTTCTTGGTCTGATTATTACTATTTTTATGCTCAATGGTATCAGCCTTGGTACTGGTGCTTAATCAACATCAGGCCCTGATGCCTGTTATCCATATATTTTAAGGAAGAGAATTGCAATGTCTCTGGAAAAGATAATCGAGCGTATAGAACGCGATGCTCAGAGCGAGGCCGATAGGATTATAGATCGAGCTAATGCTGCTGCTGATGATATGATTCAAAAAGCTCAAAATGAAGCTGATGAACAAAAATCTCAGATGGTAGAAGAAGCTGAGGTCAATGCAGAACAGCGAAAAGAGCGTATTATTTCTACTGCACGCCTTGATCTTCGCAAAGCCACTCTGTCAGAAAAACAGAAAGCTATTGATGCTGCATTCCAAAAGGCCATTCAAGACCTGATCAAAACAAAGGATACGGAATATCGGAAATTGATGAAACAGATGATCTTATCCAACGTCCAAACAGGCGAAGAGGAAGTCATACTGTCAAAAAAGGACAAAACAAGATTGGGGAATAACTTTCTCAAAGAGCTTAACAACGAGCTTAAAAAGAATAAGAAAAACGGTAAACTTATCTTATCTGACCAGACATATGATATGCTTGGAGGGTTTGTCCTTAAAAGAGGTAAAATCGAACTTAACGGTTCTTTTGAGTCTTTGTTTAAATCATCAAGAGATGATCTGGAAGCTGAAGTCTCAAAAATACTTTTTCCGAAATTATCTGAATCCTGATTTTAATCCTACTGTGACCAGCAATAGAGATTATATTTTTTTATAATATCTCTATATCTGGCACTCAGTTTCTCATTGATAGGGTTGCTAATGCAAGAACAACAGATTTTTAGACCGTCAAAAGAGAATACAGGATACGCATATGCTGTGGGAAGAATTCGGGCAATGGAAACAAGGCTTCTCAACGGAACAGATATAACCAGATTGCTGGAAGCTGATTCTGCCGCTGAAGTCATTAAGATTCTTTCTGAAGGTGAGTATGAAAAAACCATGAGTGGCATCAGCGACATAATGGACTTTGAAACCGCTCTGAATCAGGAGCGGGAATATGTCTATAATCTTATTGATGAGCTTTCCCTTGACCCACAGTTGTCTCAAATTTTCAGGATAAAATGGGATTTTCACAATCTCAAAGTATTACTCAAATCCAACTATCAGGATGGTTCTGTTAGTCAGGATGCTTTGGTTGAATCCGGTACAATTCCTATTGAGGACTTAAAGCAAAAAATACAGCCCGATGAGGAAGCCGGTAACGTTAATTTACCCCAGTATATTAATGATGCTCTGGATGAAGCTAAAGAAAGCTATGAAGAAGACCAGAATCCCCAGGTTATTGATATTGTTATTGATAGGCATATGCACAGCTTCATGTATAAAAGCGCAGAGGATGCTGACAATAATTTCATGACTGGTTACCTTAAGGCCATTGCTGATCTGACAAACATAAAAAGCTTTATAAGAATTAAAAGCTTGGATGAAACCATGCGTTTACTGGATGCCGTATTGTTACCGCACGGTTCTCTTGATAAACAGTTTTACATTAAACAATTTGATGAAACCGTTGATAACTTTGCTGCGTCTTTGTCCAACACTCCATATGCCCAAGTAGTTGCCGAAGGTTTAAGATCCTGGCCTGAAGATAAATCTTTAGCCGTATATGAAAGGCTTTCTGACGAATATTTCATGGATTTCATAAGAAAAGCCAAATACATGGTTTTTGGGGTAGAGCCAATTATTGGTTATTTGCTGGCTAAAGAACATGAAATGAAGCTGATTCGAATTATTGTTATTGGAAAACTTAATGATCTACCTTCGGATGCTATTAAAGAGAGGTTGAGGAAAACTTATGTCTGAGATCGCTATGATTGGCGACAAAGATTCTATTCTGGGATTCAAAGCTCTGGGTGTTGTGATTTTTCCCGTTAATTCCAAAGGTGAATCTGCTGAAATATTGCGCAATATAGTCGATCAGGAATACAAAGTCGCTTTTATTACAGAACAAATGGCGCCTAGCTCAGAAGAAATTACCAGGATTGTCGGAGATAAAACTTTCCCCGTGGTTACAATGATACCCAGCAATAGAGGTTCTACCGGTCTCGCCCGGTCTAGCTTGAAATCACTGGTAAGAAGAGCCGCAGGCGCTGATATACTTTAAATATTACTATGTATTCCCCAAATCTATAAAAGGTAAAAATGGATCTTTGTGGGTGCATATCTGTGGTATTTATGTTAATCTAAATAAAAATTTATAGGTTAGGATAAGTCCACAAAACCTAACCTTCAGATCACCGATTACTGATCACGAATTAATGATCACCGATCACAGATAACCAATAACAGATCACTTTTTACCATGGACGATCCAAGGGAGAATCGCTTAGATGAATCAAGGAAGAATAGTCAGGGTTTCCGGCCCTCTGGTTGTTGCAGAGGGTATGGAAGGTGCCAAAATGTTTGATGTGGTCCGAGTTAGTGACCAAAGGCTTATAGGCGAGATCATCGAACTCAGAGAGGATAGAGCTTCTATACAGGTATACGAAAATACCGCTGGTTTGGGTGTTGGTGAACCTGTGGAATCAACTGGTGAACCCCTCAGTGTTGAGTTAGGACCTGGCCTTATGGGTTCTATATATGACGGTATACAAAGACCGTTAGATGCCATTAAAGCCGTTTCCGGGGATGTTATCTCCAGAGGTATTGAAGTTCCCGGTTTAACCAGAGAAAAAAAATGGGACTTTAAGCCTAAAGCAAAAAAGGGAGATAAAGTCGGACCCGGTGATGTTTTAGGTGAAGTTCAGGAAACTACTCTCGTCAATCATATGATCATGGTTCCCCCGGATATTGAGGGGGAAATAGTTGAAATAAAATCCGGTGAATTCACCGTAGAAGAAAATATAGTAAAAATAAAGACAGAAGATGGTGTTCAGGAGCTTAATATGATCCAGCGGTGGCCCGTTCGGGAAACCAGACCTGTTAAGAAAAATCTCGCTCCTGATGCACCTATGGTTACCGGACAGCGAGTAATTGATGCCTTGTTCCCCGTTGGTAAAGGTGGAACGGCATGCGTTCCAGGACCTTTCGGAAGCGGTAAAACCGTTATTCAGCACCAGTTGGCAAAATGGGCTGATGCCGATATTATTGTATATGTTGGATGTGGTGAGCGCGGTAATGAAATGACCGACGTTCTTCTGGAATTCCCCGAACTGGAAGACCCAAGAAGCGGCGAACCGCTGATGAAACGTACTGTCCTTATCGCAAATACTTCAAATATGCCCGTTGCCGCTCGTGAAGCATCTGTTTATACTGGTATAACAATCGCTGAATATTTCCGGGATATGGGGTACAGTGTGGCCCTGATGGCCGACTCAACTTCCCGATGGGCCGAGTCTATGCGTGAAATATCCGGTAGACTTGAGGAAATGCCCGGTGAAGAAGGTTACCCCGCTTATCTGGGTACAAGAATAGCTGAATTTTATGAAAGAGCAGGAAAAGCTATCTGCATAGGTAGTGACGACAGAGAAGGTGCTCTTACCGCTGTTGGAGCTGTTTCACCTCCCGGTGGCGACCTTTCTGACCCCGTTGTCCAGTCAACTTTGAGAGTTGTCAAAGTCTTCTGGAGTCTTGAAGCGGAACTGGCATACAGCAGACACTTCCCCGCAATTAGCTGGCTGCGTAGTTATTCTCTATATACCGATGATCTGGAAGATTATTACATAGAGAATTTCGGTGAATCATGGATACAGATGCGAGAAAGAGCCAGAACTATACTCCAGGAAGAGGACGACCTTAACGAAATCGTTCGTCTTGTGGGTATTGATGCCCTTTCTCCTGAGAACCGGCTTATAATGGAAACCGCAAAATCTATTCGCGAGGATTTCCTACATCAGAACGCCTTCCATGAGGTTGATACTTATACATCTTTTGAAAAACAGTTTAAGATTCTTGATCTTATCATGCACCTGCATGATCGCTCTGTGGAATGTCTTCAGTCTGGAAAATCCATTGAAGATTTATTGGAACTGGACGTAAAGGAAGAAATCGCAAGAGCCAAATTTACTCCCGAAGAACAACTGGATTCGTTTGAACAGATAAAAAGCAATATTATTGCTCAGACAGAAACTTCTTAATATCTTAAGTTTATTCAAGGTTCGTCATACAAGGTGGTGGTTTAATGTCAATGATCAAGGAATATCAAACAGTATCAGAGGTAGCCGGCCCGCTAATGCTCGTTGAAAAAGTGGAAGAGGTTAAATTCGAAGAATTGGTAGAAATTGAGCTGCCCGGTGGTGAAATTAGACATGGAAAAGTTCTGGAAGTAAACCAGGATAAAGCCCTGGTTCAGTTATTTGAAGGGGCTAGAGGTGTCAGCACCAGTGGTAGTAGAGTCCGATTTCTCGGTCGCGGTGTCGAGTTGCCCGTTTCTGAGGACATATTAGGCAGAGTTTTTGATGGTCAGGGCAGACCCATTGATGACGGCCCTGAAATTCTCCCCGAAAAGCGTCTGGATATTAACGGTGAGCCTCTTAATCCCTTTGCTCGAGACTATCCTTCAGAGTTCATCCAGACTGGTATATCATGTATTGATGGCTTAAATACTCTGGTTCGCGGCCAGAAGCTACCCATATTCTCCGGTTCCGGTCTACCACATTCAAAAATGGCTGTCCAGATAGCACGGCAGGCTAAAGTTCTGGGAACTCAGGAAAGTTTCGCCGTTGTTTTTGCCGCTATGGGTATTACTTTTGAGGAATCGGAATATTTTATATCGGACTTCCGGGAAACCGGTGCTATTGATAGAGCTGTGCTATTTATGAATCTGGCCGACGACCCGGCTATTGAAAGAATAGCAACTCCAAGAATGGCCCTTACGGCTGCTGAATACCTGGCTTTTGAAAAAGGTATGCACGTCCTGGCGATTCTGACTGACATGACAAGTTACTGCGAAGCCCTTCGAGAAGTGTCAGCAGCAAGAAAAGAAATACCAGGGCGAAGAGGTTATCCCGGATACATGTATACCGACCTTGCCAGCATATACGAAAGAGCCGGTAAGATCATGGATAAACCCGGTTCCATTACACAGATACCAATCCTGACCATGCCCGAGGATGACAAAACACATCCCATCCCTGATCTCACAGGTTATATTACAGAAGGACAGGTTATACTGAGTAGACCAATGCACAGAAAGGGTATATATCCCCCTGTGGATGCTCCTGAATCTCTGTCAAGGCTAAAGGACAAAGGTATCGGTGAAGGAAAAACAAGGAAAGACCATGCCGACACATTCAACCAGCTATACGACGCCTATACAAAGGGTTTAGCCGCAAGGGAGTTAGAAGTTATTCTGGGTGAAGCTGCTCTCAGCCAGACAGATAAAATGTTTTATAGATTTGCTGAAGCCTTTGAACAGGAATATATAAAGCAGGATGAATACGAAAACAGGTCTATTGAGGAAACTTTGGATTTAGGTTGGAAACTTCTATCTGCTTTGCCTGTTACTGAGCTTAAAAGAATTGATTCAGAATTTTTGGAGGAATTCCTGCCCAAATTCAAAGAAGAGAATACTGAGGAGGAAACCAGTTGATTCTTGAAGTAAATGCCACACGAATGGAGCTGATGCGGCTCAAGAAAAGACTGAAGCTGGCCCAAAGAGGTTATGATCTCCTGAAAAGAAAACAGGATGAGTTAATGCGACAGTTTCTTGAACTGGTAGAGCAGATCGGTAATCTCAGAACAGAGATCGAAGATCGGTTGGCTAACGCTCATAGGGAATTCCTCATGGCCCGCTCTGTTATGGACAGGGAGACAATGGAAGAGTCTATTATGTTCCCCAATCAAACCCTGAACATGAATGTGTCTACTGTTCCTGTTATGAACCTGCGATTGCCTCGTTTTGACGTAAAATCCGAGGGAAGCGTATACTCGTATGGGTTATCCACCACTTCTGGTGACCTGGATTCTGCTTTAGGGGCTTATTCTGAGCTTCTTCCCGAAATGCTGAGACTTTCTCACGTAGAACGCTCTGTCCAGTTGCTGGCAAATGAAATTGAAGTTACCCGAAGGCGTGTCAATGCCTTGGAATATATATTGATACCAAATCTTCAGGATACTATTAAGTATATTACCATGAGACTCGATGAAATGGAACGTTCCAACCTCTCTCGTCTCATGAAAGTCAAAGAAATTGTTAGTTAGTACGGATTATCCCAAATAAATATAAATCAAAAAGCCTTCAGCAATGATATCATTGCTGAAGGCTTTTTGATTTATAAAATCGCTTCCAATCCAGAGAAAATCAGTGAATAATATATGACAATAAGCATCTGTATTCATCACCCTCTTAGGATTTAAAATAAAATGAAATCTATTCACGCTCTATACCTCGTTCACCTGTTGTGCTTTAGTAGTGTAGTTGCATCAGATACACATGCTGAAATTCCAAAAAAGCTTAAAGTAAATACCTCTCCAGAAGTTGAATACCAGACAATAGATGGATTTGGTGCTTCCGATGCCTGGCGCGCCCAATTTGTGGGCAAAAACTGGCCCATAGAAAAACGTAATCGGATCGCAGATCTTCTGTTCAGTCAAGAAGATGATGCAGAAGGTAATACAAAAGGCATCGGTCTTTCCATATGGCGATTTTACCTTTCTGCTGGAACAACTGAACAAGGTGAATCATCCGACATAGGAAATCCCTGGCGGCGGGGAGAATGTTTCCTGAATGAAGATGGAACGTATGAATGGAGTAAACACCAGGGACAGCGCTTTTTCCTTCAGGCTGCAAAAGGACGAGGGGTGGAAAAATTCCTTGCCTTTACCAATGCTCCTCCTGTATATTTGAGTAATAATGGTAAAGGTTATGCGGCAAAAGGAGACATTCATCTCAACATCAAACCCGGTAACATGGATGATTATGCCGATTACATGGTAGAGGTGATAGAACATTTCAACCAGAACGGCATTGAGTTCCATTACTTGAGTCCTATCAACGAACCCCAGTGGAACTGGGACGGGCCAGGTCAGGAGGGAACACCTGCTTTAAATGAAGAAATATATGCCCTTGTCCGATATCTATCTCACAAATTATCTACAAGAGGGTTGAAAACGAAAATAGTTATCGGAGAAGCGGGAACTATTGGACACGCCTGCATAGACATGAACACTATCGGTATGCCGGGTGACGGCCGGGACGATCAGGCCCGGTTCTTTTTCAGCGAAGATTCACCCTTTTATATCGGTAGTCTTCCCAATGTTGAAAAGACAATTTCCGCCCACAGTTATCATTCAGTCTGGCCTCTGGATAAGCAGGTGGAATATAGGAGTATGGTTCGTAAAGCTTTGAATGAAGCTAATCCCGAGCTTGGTTACTGGATGAGCGAATACTGCATCTTACAGAAAAATGATGAGATCGTTAGCGGCGGGGGACGGGATCTGACCATGAAAACAGCCCTGTATGTGGCAAGAATCATTCACAACGATCTTACCCTGTGCAACGCAAAATCATGGCAGTGGTGGACAGCCATCACACAGTGTGATTACAAAGACGGATTGGTATATCTGGACGATGGTTCCCAAGGAGAAACCGGGAAAATGGGCGGACATGTGAAAAGCCTGCAACATGACGGTATGGTAAGAGATAGCAAGTTGCTCTGGGTGCTGGGTAACTATTCACGTTTTATACGTCCGGGCATGGTGCGTATAGAGAGTTCTTTTGACAAAGAGCAGTCTATAGAAGATGGACTACTGGTTTCAGCCTATAAAGATTCAAAAAAAGAATATATGGTTTATGTGTTTACCAACCTGTCTCAGCAGGAAAAGCGAGTATGTATCGGTTTAAATAGAGAAGTCGAGACTTATATAACAGACAAACAAAATAACCTGAAACGAATATCCCAATATCTGGACAACATAAGCATTCCAAAAAGATCCGTAGTTACTGTTATAAATCAGGAATAATGCTTTTGCCAGGATTTTATATTTTCGTTACTGAGGTATTATGTTAGTTAATCGCGACTTCCCTACTTTTAATGACTATTGTTGTTATTTTATTCAGAATGCAAATTATTGACTCTTTGCTATATGATCTCTTTTAGCAAGAATTTCGTATTGAAGGCCTCTGATCTTGGCTGCATCGGCACACATAGGCTGACTGAATCCGCTTGATTTGATAGATCTAATCTCAGGAGAGAAAAGCGAAGTTACAGAGTCTCTATAGGTTATATCCGCGTTTCCTTTATACATTTTTACCTTTATAGTACCGGATACCATTTCCTGAGTTTCGGCAATAAAAGCATCAAGGGCTTTTCTAAGCGGATGGAACCACTGTCCATGATAGACCATATAACCCCATTTCTGCTCGATTTGCTTCTTAAGCATCAACTCTTCTTTGGTCAGGCACATTTGCTCAAGGTCGCGGTGTGTTTTCATGATAACTGCTGCCGCTGGTGCCTCATAAAGTTCACGCGACTTCAGATTCATGATTCCCTCTTCAAATATATCAATCATACCTATTCCATGTGCCCCTGCTTTCTCGTTTAGAGTTGGAACCAGTTCCTTGAGAAGCATACTCTTGCCATTTAATTCTACAGGTATACCCTTTTCATAAACAATCTCAATAATTTCTGCTTTATCAGGTGCTTGCTCCGGAGGGTTATACCACATCCAGACACTGTCAGGTATTTCCATATTTAAGTCAATGGCCCCGCTTGCGATTGACCTGCACCACATGGTTTTGTCATCGCCGCCGGATATAACTTCTTCCACAGGAACACCCCATTCCCGGCATAAAGCTTCTTCTTCTGCCCGTGTAAAGTCAAAATCTCGAACTGGTGCTATGACTTTTTTGCCAGGTGCGAACATGGTAAAGACATTGTGCATTCGGTATTGGTCATTACCCTTTCCAGTTGAACCTTCAACAAGAGCATCAGCTCCTACCTCGACAGCCTTTTCAGCTACTTCGCGGGCGATCAATTGACGCGTCATAGAAGTAGAGACTGGATAACCCATATAATCAGAGTTTGCCATTATGGCCTTGGCCATCCATTCCTCGGTGAATTCGTCTCTGGCATCAATCATTATAGGTTCGATATTCAGTATCTTTGCTCTGTCAATTCCAAGCTGAACTTCCTCTTCACCTTGACCAACATCAACTGTTATCGGTATTATCTTCTCTGCCTTATATTTCCTGCGCAGCAACTCAACTGCCAAAGAGGAATCCAGCCCACCTGAATATGCCAGAATGGCAATGTTCACTTTGGGAACACTGGTTCTCTCAACTTTACTCAATGCAGTCTTAAGTAAATCAGACATTCTTACAACCTCCTATTGTCTATTTGTCATAATAAACTGATAAATATTAATTTATTATATCAGTAAATATATAATATGTCAATTATATAATATTTGTGATATTATTATATTATATTCATAAATTTATAATAATAATATATTACAACATGTTTACCAAGCATAAATTTTACATCCCTGCGTTATTGCGAAGGACGGAGTAACAAATAAAGTTTGGCCCTTCCGGGTTCAGTGTGATAAAGATAAGAAACTTCTTCACGCTGTCATTCCTGCGGAAGCAGGAATGACAAGCTGAGGGAATTTTCAAATTATAACCATACTTAAACCGGATGAGCCAAAGTTTTCACGGACAAGAAATTTATGCTTGGTCATGTTTATGATATACTTTACTTATCAATTTATTTATGATATTATAAATATTATACCTTTATATAAAGGCTATTTTCATTTTGGACAGGGGAAGGAATAATGGAAATTCATAGACGAGACAATAAACTTGATGAGATAATCGGACATCTTATCAGAAAAGCGCGAGAGGAAGCAGGTCTTAGGCAGACAAAATTAGCTGGCAAACTGGGCATCAGTCAGGCTTCGCTTTCTCAGTATGAGTCTGGAGAAAGAAAAATCCCATTTGACATACTTCAGAGAACCGGTGAATTAACTGGAAAGGATTCCCTTCGATACTTCAATGACTTACCTGTTGATGTACCTATGCAGGAAGTTATTTGCGCAAAAAATGAGAAGGATAATCCTGATGTGGTTATTTATCTGGTGAACTTGCAGTCCGAATTTCTCCATTCAAGAAGTATTGGTTGGGAGTTAAAAAAAGAAAACCACGAAAATTTCTCCGCCTATGATGTGTTAGGGGGGGATTTCGACGTAATAATAGTTCAGCGAAATGTAGATGATGAAAATTTTTCAGCAGATCTGGCTAGATATCTGGAATACTCCGGAAATATAACAAATTTTGCAGGCAAACATGTATTTCAGAAGACGGGAAAAAATGAGGACAACGCTATCCACTTCTTCACCTTTATTGACATCTGCGTGGTAAAATTATTCAGTCTTCATAAAACAGGGAAACAACTTACAAAATATTTAGAGGGGATTTATGATTCTATAACGAATAAAACTGAGGAGCTAACGAAAAAGCTTGATTTGGGAAACATTATGCTGACTCAGGCAATAAAAAAATCTCCCCAGGGGCACTGGTGTATAGAGACGTTTTGTCCGGATCAGGTGCGATGCACCGAGCTTATCATGGGATTAAGTAAGCATTTCAATGAAATTAATGTTGGAGCCCGTACCAGAACATATCCTGTAATGCATAAAATGGTTTATGAAGGATAGCATCTTCTGTCATTCTGCAAAGGCTGGAATGACGAATTTTATAGTCAATAATAGAAAAAAGTGAATGCTAACTTAAAGATAAAAGAACCTGGGCTAATATAACATATTATATACTCCAGTTAACCATAGCCTGCTTGCGTCTTCCCCTCCGATCCATAAAACTGACGAAACCATTCTTGACACCGTATTCATGTAGCTTCTTGGTAACCAAAACATCTTTCTTACAGTATTGGATAACCTTATCAATTTGACCCTGTCTGAACCATTTTACCGACTGAATTCCATCGGCTGATTTCGTTTCTCCCAGGGTAGTTGATGCTAGTGAATCCAGACTTACTCTAAAACCCAGAGCTTTTAAAATATGCTCCATCATGTCTATTGTATTGACTTTCCATAAACTTTTTCCCTGCTGCAAATAAGGGGATAAAACCACATAATCAAAAGCTTTAATGTTGAATCCTACAACCACATCCGCTGATACCAATTCATTTATAAGATCATTTACATTTTCTTCCAGGTATACGTAATAGTCCTGCTTTTCGGTGCTGAATGTTACCCCTACAGCCAGTTCCAGCTTATCTATGTTGGATCTTCCACCTACCTCATCAAACAGCTTTTTGGTTTCCAGGTCAAAGTATACTATATTCATGGAATTATCCCCTATTTAGTCCAGGATGGATCAAAACCAAATACCGGTTCATCGTTTACAAGTATAGGTTCTTCCTCTGTTCCATCCGGTCTTATAGTCCAGAGTTGGGCGTTATTTTCATACACGATCTTATTTCCATCAGGTGACCATGATGGATTTCGTCCCCCATATCTGGTCAACTGCCGTTCATCAGGTATACCGTTTTCGTCAAAAGTCACAAACCACAACTGGTAATGATTACCCTCTGCTTTTGAATAGACCAGCATCCGCTGGTTTATTAATGGTGACCATGCCGGTTCAGTTTCATCTGCATCATCGCTGGTTACCCGTTCTACTCTGTTTGCCATCATATCATAATAATATATATCCCTGTTGAGCTTTTCCTGGGAGTATATGGATGCTCCCGCATAGGAGATCAATTCTCCGTCTGGTGACCAATTTGGACTATACATATAAGGTAAATCTACGGGAAGTTCATCCTCCTCTTCTGTCTTAATATTTCTCAACAATATACGTCTTTTCCCATCATAACTTTTCACATAGGCAATGGCCTTACCATCACCGGATATAGAAGGTTGTAATCCAGCATCCCGTCTTTTTAAAATACGTTCAACTGATAGATTACCTTCCATTTCTGCCATATATAAGTTGCTGGTTGTATCCAGAAAAAGCAGTTTCTTTCCATCAGACGTAGTTGAAGGTTGACTTCCAGGACCCAATCTTTCTGGTTCACTACTGGCATCGTCGTTAAGCTTCCATATATTGGTATCGAAGGTAAAGAATATTTTGCCGTTCTGGTTATTAACATCCTTTGGTTCACCTTCTTCCGGTTTTTCCGCATCCTCAACAGGATCAAATTCATACACTTCCGTTAAATTCCATCCGAAGTCATTTTTTTCAAAGGTAAACATGATCCCCTGTTTCCAGTAACGCCATCTCTGGGTATCAGCTTCTGGTGAATATATATCATCCGGTTTACCGTACCAGAATCTTACGCTTTCGGGAGTTTGTATAGGAATAAATTTACCGTTTCTGTCCAGGGATTCGGTTATCGCAATATTTATAAGCGGCGTTAGTCTACCCTCCAGCACCGTTACTTTCTGGGGTTCACCTGTAAATCCCGCACCATAAAATCCTCGCCCATCCCGGTAATTAATCTCCTGATCTTCATCTATATCCGCAAAGGCCATGATGTAGTATTCACCCGGAGGAACTGAACAGACATAATCGCCCTCTTCAGAAAGCTCAAGGGGTATTTTTGTTCCGTCCTCAAAAATTGAATTATCAGAAAGTATAAGTTCTACCCGGTTGACCTGCTGACCTTCCCATGTAATTTTACCTGATATTCCCGTAGCTGTATCATCAGGAGTAGAATCCAGAGATAATTTATCATCAATTTTTTGCTGTTCAGGATTATATGGTATATGGATAAGTTGGCCTGAGCTATCAAACTCAGCCGTTATTACTATACTTATTGCCTTGCTTTCTGATTTGCTGGATATTACAAGTTTTTCAGGCATTTCCTCAGCGGCGTTGCTGACACCATAAGCCCCAAAACCATCCCCCTGGGTATATTTACCATCGGCATCTCGATCAATTCCAGCCATTATATAATATGCACCCGGTGATACCAGAAATCTGAAATTTCCTTTGTCATCGGTCTTTGCTTGAGTTACTTTGACGGTCATACTTGGATCGCCGTAAACCTGAACCATGCCATTTTTTACGTCTTTACCAGGCCAAAGAACATTACCTGTTACTATAATTGTACCTTCGGCAGAGGATACATCCTCAAGATTTTCTGTGTTTGTCAGAGGTAGGGCTTTGCCACCAAAACCTGTCTGACCGATAATTAAAATATTCCTGTTTTCCGTAATCTGTCCGTTTTTAACTTCCACAGCTTTTGGAAATACACCAAATCTGGTCATTCCCCATATCCCGAATTTATCCCCTACATCCAGCAGATTGCTGTTATTTTCATCAATCACGGCCAGCAGGTAGTAACGTCCAGGCGGAACGCTGATGGCATACTCACCATTTTCTGACACTTCCGTCTGTGCTATCCGGTTGCTCCATGAGGGATCTGAATATACAAAAAGTATGGTATTCTCAAGTTTATTACCCGGCCATAAAACCTTTCCCCTTATCCCGGTTGAAATGTCTACATCCGGGATATTTGAAAATGACTTAATAGTGCCGGATTCACTTACCGATCCGGTAATTTCAATATCTACACCGGATAGTTTAGCACCTTCTTCCACCACAATCGGTTCAGGCTTTTGGTTCGGATTCTCTCTGTTGCTAATGCCATAAATGCCCACACCATCACCTGTATCCAGCTTCTTATTATCATTATCATCCACAAAAACCATTATGTAATAAGTACCGGCATCTTTAATCGTCAGAGAATAAGTACCTTCTTTTTTCAGCACAATACCACCGGTATAAGGTTCTGTAAAATCAGGATCTTTATAGACTTCAACCATGGCCTTTGATAGATCATGCCCTTTCCATATAATCTGTCCCGATATCCACATACCGTCTTCGCTGGTGTTTTCAATTCCAGTTGCCCCCTGGTTTGAATATGATGGAAGCACAAGGATAATATATGAAACTAGAATTATAAGTAAAAAAAATGATTTTGCTAATTTTACACTTTTATTCAATTTACCACCAATATTAATCTGACATATTAAACGAACTAAGAAAATCAACGTAAACTTCGCCTCTGAGAAATCGCTCATCGTCCATAACTTTTTTGTGAAAAGGTATTGTTGTATGAATTCCATCCAAAATAAATTCATTAAGAGCACGTTTTGTGCGTGCTATTGCAGTTTCCCGGTCTTCCCCATGAATTATGAGTTTTGCTATTAAACTATCATACAATGGTGGAACTTTGTATCCTGTATAAATATGGCTGTCCAGTCGAATTCCAGGCCCTCCCGGTGCATGAAAAGCTTCTATTGTGCCCGGGGAAGGCATAAAATCCTTTTCCGGATTTTCAGCATTAATCCTGCATTCAATTGCATGACCATAAAAGTCTATATCGCTCTGACGAAATTCCAGCTTTTCTCCTGATGCAATAAGTATCTGCTGCTTAATCAGGTCTAAATCTGTTACTTCCTCTGTAATGGTGTGTTCCACCTGTATCCTTGTGTTCATCTCCATAAAATAAAACTTGCCTTCTGCATCCATAAGGAATTCCACAGTACCGGCATTGGTATATTTAAGAGATTTAACAGCCTTAACGGCTGATTTACCTATCTCCTCCCTTACCTTTGGTTCTAAAGCCGAACATGGTGATTCTTCCACAAGCTTTTGATTTCGTCTCTGTACTGAACATTCTCTTTCACCCAGGTGGACGACATTTCCATGTTGATCCGCCAATATCTGGAATTCGATATGCCTTGCCTTCTCCATCAGTCTTTCAATATATACTTCGGATTTACCAAAAGCTGACTTGGCTTCCCCCTGAACCAGGCGGAATGCACTGGCCAGGCTGGCATCATTATGGGCTTCTCTAATTCCAATTCCGCCACCTCCTGCAGCCGACTTTACAATAACGGGATACCCGATTTTTTTAATAACCTTAAAAGCCTCTTTCTCGTTACTAACCACCCCTTTACTGCCGGGTATCGGGTCCAGACCTGCTTTTGACATTATCTGGCGGGCCCGGACTTTATCGCCCATTAATTCGATATTCTCTGCCGAAGGGCCGATAAAAGTTATCT
>WJIO01000066.1 GCA_014730235.1 Candidatus Poribacteria bacterium | reverse complement strand
AGCTACTGAGTTCCGCCTTAACAGTATGGCATTTTTGGTTAAAACTGTCAACCAGTTCCACTGATGTCAGAGTAATAAGCAAAACCAGTATTATACAAACAAACTTAAAAATTTTCATATATCTATCTGTCCCGATATGAAATGGGCATTTCCTGCAGAATTTCTTATCCATGCATAATCAATTTGTATTCTGGACAAGCGCAATCCCAGACCCGCAGTTGGATCGCTATTTGAAAGACCTAATCGTATAGCAGACCAGGAAGTAAACCAGTATTCGCTGCCGACATGGGTTTCTAAAGACACACTTTCGTCGCTTGTAATACCTGTATCTATAGATAAAAGCAAATCATTAAAAAGCCGCTGAGCCAGTCCAAAATTAGTTGTGTTTATCCATTTGTCTGAATCGGGTGTGTTTTGTAAAACCAGAGATAAAGAAGTATAGTTGCCTATCTTCCATAACAAACCTAAATCATAACTGGGGTTGTGTCCAAAAAACTGATAATAGCTGCTGGGATGCTTTCGTTTGAATTTGACGCTTCCTCCTACAGCCAGATGTGAACTGAGCTTTCTTGCCAGGGAATAGTATGTAAAGTCCGGAGTTTCACATTTTATACCTCGCGTAGCAATCTTATTTCCCCAGAAAAAGGCATTACCCTTGTATGAATAGGCCATACTCTTGGAGTCAAAGGCATAATTATCCCTGTCACCGGCCTTAGTTGATGCAAAGAGCTTTACCCCCTGCCATTGAATTAATCCTGCAGGATTCCAGAAACCGGCTTCTCCTTCGTCGGCAATAGCAGTAAATGTGTTTCCCATGGCCAGGGGCCTTGAGCCAACATACAAGGGATTGGCATCTACAAAAGGAAATTCATGGGCCTTTGCATGAGAAAAAGCTATAAAAGATAGAATGTAAATCGCAAAAAAAATCTTATATGTTTTCGTCATCAAGCTAATCTATAATCTTCCTTAAAGCATCTGCCGCTGTTCTTGCATCGTCCAGCACCTTCGGCTGTGTATTATCATTTATCGTTTCCATTATAACCGACTCAAGGCTTGATAAATCTGCATATCTGGCGTAACCCTCTTTCACAAGAAGATCGTATACCCGCTGCCGTCTGGTATGGGCTTTTCTTTTTCTATCCACTTCCAGTATAATCACCTTTTTCCCACTGCTTGCGGCTTCGCAGACCATTGAAAAGCTGTCTTCTGTGACAACCACAACATCCGATATACCTAACATTCCGGGTACAGGATTTTCATCCCGGGGTTCACTGGCAAGGATACATAGAAGACATATGGGGCTGTCTTTAATATTCAAAGCTACAGTCTTTTCAGACTGTAAATTAGTTCTTCGGGAGGTAGTTAATACCAGACGATAATCGTTAAGTTGACATATACTGCTGAGAATCTCACAAAGGCTGGATGCAAACTCCGGGGATATGTAATAATATGGGTCATCTCCACCTAATAGCAACCCGATGACCTTATTTTCAATCTCACCAAATTTATCTCCGGCTGATTTTATTTTATCAGGCGTAACCCGGTTTGGCACTCCTATAGTCATTACAATATTTTTTGTCATATGGCGGGATCTGGAATGTTCTGGGAGAATGGCCAGGTTAAATGGCCTGATCCCAACCGGAGATGGTCTTGTGCAAACAACGGATTTAGCTCCTGTAAGTTTACTTATGAGTAAATTAGGCGCAGCTACGGATGATCCTGTGGATAGGACGACATCAAATGTGTTAATATTCAATACATCATGGAAGGACGACTCATCCAAAGCCCATCTTAAAGTTGATTTTATTGTATGTTCTGGCAATTTATTTATTAACCATACCATAACCCGAAGCAGGTTATCTCGCGTTTTACTCTTAAATTTTATTTGTATGGTTTTTATATGGACATCGTTCATACGGTCTACAATGCCCATAGACTGGTTAAAATGGCCTGGTTTATCATCGCTTAAAATCAGGATTTTTCTTTTTGGGGTCTGGTTTTCCATCTATTATGCATCCAAAGCCATTGGTCAGGGTATTTCCGAATGGTATTCTCCAGGTATTTTACAAATTTTGTGGTATTAACTATAATGTCTTGTTCTGGATCACCGGTATTTTCCAATTCCACAGGTGGGGATATGGTAATTATATGAGTATCATCTTCCTGCCGTGTATCCAGTATATTTACCAGTATAGCACCGGTCCTTTGGGCCATAACTACTGGCCCTTTGGGTACAGAAGCAAGAACACCAAAAAAATCAATAAAGACTCCGTTCTCACCAGCGTTCTGGTCTGCCAGTATAGCCAAAATACCACCGTTTTTCAGTATACGCAAACCATCCCTGACGGCTTTATCTTTTTTGACTACTTTTGAATCATATTGACTTCTGTAGTTATTTATCAGGCTGTCCAGTTTAGTGTGCTTAAATTCCTGCACCACTGCGTATATTGGACACAAAAAGTAAGTTACGGATAACATTATCATCTCCCAGTTACCGAAATGGGCTGAGATAAATATAACGCCTTTGCCTGCTTCTATGTATGGTCGGATATTTTCAATACCTTCGTATCTTACAAAATCTTTAAAGTCTTCAGGTGTGTATCTTGGGGAACTAAGAAATTCTATCATAGTCTTGCCCATGTTCTGAAAACTACGGCGCGCTATTTGTTGAATTTCTTCTTGGCTTTTTTCCTTTCCAAAGGCCATTTCCAGATTTTTCAGAGTAATTTGTCTGCGTTTTTTTACTACCTGGTAAATTAAATTTCCCAGATGAACTCCCAATCTTAATGAAGCCTTGCGAGGGATGTTCTGAACCAACTGTGAAGTAAGTGAGACAAAAACATAAATTAAACAATCCCTGATTTTGCGCATATCAATCTGTCTTGACTTATTCCTGCGTGCTGTGATAATATAAGTTAATAATTAGCATTTTTTGATGAATGATTAAAGAAAGGATTATACCGATGGCAGACGGAAAAGAAATTAAAATAAAAAAAATTGAAATAGCCAGAGATTTAACAGTGGCATATATGAATAGTATATACCCAAAGCCTTTATCAGCTCTTTCTGATGAGGCGCGTCAAAAAACAGCGCAGCAAAACAGCAAGGATGTTGCGGATTTCATGAAAGCTGTATATAAGGCTCTGGATGAAATATTACCCGATGAGGAATAAGGCTATTATCTTTTTATCTCTGCCCAGAGGGTGGCAGCTTTATTACCCGGTTCTACAGCCAGAATAACTTTCCCATCCATTGCAGTCAGTATCTCATCTTCAGTCAAAGCCCGATTGTATACAGCGACTTCATCCACCACACCCTTGAACATAACATGGGCAGCCGGTTCGGCATTTGCTCCAATTATCAGGGGATAATCGTTGCTTATATCAAGAGGTGTAAAGGGCGCGCTGCCTACAAGATTTCCGTCAATGTATATTTTACCCTCTTCCTCATCTTTCATAGCCACCAGATGATGCCATTCTCCATCGGCTATAAGTTGTCCGCCATCAACTTCCTGACGGGTATTTCCTGACATACCGTAGAAAATCCTCAAAGCTGGTTGTTTTAATCCTACGGTTATCACATCAAATCCCGGTTTATCAGTTCCAAAGAGCGGCATTTTTGATATAGGCCTGGGATAATCCACCTGGTCCACATCCTGCTTAATCCAGAGCATCATGGTAACATCATCTTCGCCAAAATCCAGACTGTCATTATCAGCTACTTCTATGTAGCTTTCAACTCCATCAAACTCTACAGCAGAACCCAGTTCTGCTCTTGGTCCCGGAACCCATTTGGGATTACCTTTTACTACGCCGTTATTACCTGAATTTGACATGTCTTTTACCGTATCAACTTTTCCCTGATCAAAGTTTAAATATACTACTAATCCTTCTTCCAGATCGGCTAAAGTTGCAAAAGAAAAAAGAATCATAAAAAAAATAACTATTAATGTTTTCTTCATTAGACTTCACTCCTTTATTTAAGGCATTAAAAAAGGTATACCATTTCTAACCTTATAATTCCTGTCACACTCCAGACATAAAACGCTAATACACTCACCTGAATTATCATTGTATATCCATTCTAGACTTCCCTTGCAAACAGGGCAAACTATGAGATGTATTATATCATCCAGAGTAACCTTATGTCGTCCATGTGTTCTGGTAATTGATGATTTTAACTTCTTAACTAACCATTTAGGTAATATGTTTTTAATCCTTTGAGACAGGCTGTAACTCTCAGATGGATTGGCAAGCTCTCGCAAAGTAAATTGATCTTTTAAATCCGTATAGTAGTCATCAGATATTTCATAATCTATCTCATCTACCCATTCGTATTGTATCAGAAATAGCCTGTGATTACGCCTGTGGAATCTGGCGTAATTCCTGTCGTTGCTGAATAGATAATGAAAAACCTGACCGAAGTCACTTTCCCTGAGCTTTCGCTTTAATATAATTTTACCAGACGAATCTAGATTTATCAACCACTTGTGATAAGGCCAGCCATAAAGTCTTTCACCAACTTCCGTCGGTGATTCTATATAACCGCGCTTACCTACTCTTACCAGTTCAGAGATAAACATTTCCGGGTCTTCCGCATGTTCCAGCACGTGACAGCAGATTATATAATCAAAGGATTTATCCGCAAAGGGTAAATACTGACCATCGGCGGCTACAAAAGGTCTGTCAAGAGTTATAACCCCGCCACGTTGAGTGTCATCATCTGGTAGCATATCGCACAGGACGTCAGAGCGAGTCTTTGGATTATCTCCGCTTCCTATTTCCAGAACCAGGTCTGTGGATTTGATATTCATAATTTTCTCGCTACCATACTTATGTATGGGCTGAAACGGGGAAAGAATCTGGCAAGAAAACGACCGCGAGAGGTTGTGGATTCACACAGAGAGATAATTTCCATATCATTAGCCTTCAGGAAAAGCTCTATATCCGTTGGGCACGAGTAATAAACGCTGTCGGAATCTCCACCCATGATGGCTTTTTCCAGATCCGGTTCCCGATATATAAAACAGGATTTCGACGATAGTTTTTTCTTCATGGATAGACCTAAGTTTTTTGTCCCCCACTTCAAAGCCTGAATCCTGCTTTCAGCCCACACATGCCGACCGTTTTTGCCTGCTGTCATGTTGATAAAATCAACCACGGCCCAGAAGGGTGAACACAAATTAGGTCCCATTATAATCAACAGACCTCCGTTTTTCAATACCCGGATCATCTCTGTGAGGGTTTTACCAGCATTGGTTACATGCTCAATAAGTTCATTGGAACATACAACATCAAAGGATTTGTCATTGAAAGGCAAAGCAAGGACATCACAGGCTTGATATTTAAGGTTTTCAGACTGCAATTGGGCTGCTTCGGATAAAAAAAATGCCGATATATCCGTTCCCACCACCCAGTGACCCTTTTCGTTAAGCATATACGAAGAAAGACCGTTACCGCAGCCTGAATCCAGTATTTTCGAACCCGGTCTGGCATATTTAAGAACAATATCTATATAAGGTTTTAAATACTCCCTGTTATGAGCATCCAGCAGCTTTTTATAATCCCGGGATGTCTCGTAGAATTTCCTTAATTTTTCCTGTTTATCCTCTGCAATTTTCATTTGGGTTGATAGAGCTAAAAAAGATTAAAAACGGAAATAGTTTTTTTTGAGTAAAAACAAGTGTAAAAACCTGTCATTCCTGCGAAGGCAGGAATGATAGCATAAAAAAGTTTCTTATCT
>WJIO01000065.1 GCA_014730235.1 Candidatus Poribacteria bacterium | reverse complement strand
GTAAATATATTCTCGGACAAAAATGAAGCAAACAGAAATTTACTTCAGGGTCAGGTTAAAACCAAGTCCGGGGAAGAGGTTACTCATGATAATGTTAAAGAATTTACCGAAAACGAAGTATTACCTGAGGTAAAGATCGCCGCCCGTTCAATAAAATCCAACGATGGTGTTGAGCGCGTTAAAGCCAAAGTAGTTATAAAGATGGTTCCTGAACACCTGGCAGTCAGGGCAAAGCAGTATTTAAGTCAGGTAAAAATTAACTGCATGAAATATAACGAAAGCATCCCTCTGGTAATGGCCGTAATGGAAACAGAATCTTATTTTAATCCTCTGGCCAAATCCCATATCCCCGCCTATGGACTTTTGCAGATAGTTCCTAAATACGCCGGCAGAGACGCTTATAAATACGTTCATAAAGAGGATAAACAGCCAAAACCAAGTTACCTTTATGTTCCAAATAATAACATAAATTTGGGGATTGCTTATATGAATCTTCTCAGAACCAGGTATTTTTACGGCATTAAAGACCCGGTTAAACAGGAGTATATGGTTATCGCTGCATATAATGGAGGGATGGGCAATGTAATCAGGAGGGTAATAAAAAAGTATAAAGTCCATGAAATGTCTCCACCAATGGTTTATGAAGCTTTGCGAAAAGAGATGCCTGATGAAACAAAAGATTATCTGGCCAAGGTAACCAGACGCAAAAATAATTACCTGGCCTGGGAGTAGGTTAGTGAAATTGGTTATTGACCAAAAATATCCGGTTATTTACCTTGTTATTATTTTATATGTGACTTTTTCAGGATGTGGCGGAAAAGAGAATACAGGAGTATCAGAATTAAAATTTCATACCAAAACTCCTGAAGGATTGGTAATTAAAACTGCTGAAAAAGCTGATGATAGCTTTATATTCGTCTCCGCTACAGGTGATTCCAGCGACCGGGAAATGGCTTTGGATACAGCTAAACACGAAGCCCGTCTGAAAATCTCCCAGCTAATCGAATTCAGGATTGGCGAAATGTTAATTGAAGCCGGGGAAAAACCGCAAATAGAAAACATGGACAAGTCCGTATATTCCGAATTTATCCTGAAAAATACCAGGATTACAGAGCAAAGGATAAGACCTACGGGATCAGGTTATCAGGCCAAAGTTACCATGAAGATGTGTATTAAGGATGCTGATATTGCCCTTTTGAACTGGGTAAATTCTGATGAAGAACTTCAAAAAAAGCTTGAAAAGTCTGAGAGCTTTAGAAAAATTAAAGATAATTTAAATGGTAATTAAGTGGTATTTTGTTGAGTAGGAGCTTGCTAAATAAGTGATTAGAAAGCTATAGAAACTTGTATTTACTGAAAATTCTATAGTATCCGTCGAAAAATATTTATGACTTTATTAGATGTAATCGTTAAAAAATGAAAAATGTGTTTAGAAAATACCTTTATAATGATGGTAAATGACAACTAAATTATATCCATTTTTTAACGATTACATTAGATATATGATTACTTAAAAAGTTGACAAATTTTTATTTATTCACAGCTGCTTTTACGTCAATGGGTTTATGAGGTTTCACTCTAATTTTCAATTCATAAAGCCATCCTCCGGGTTTAATGGCTTCTTGCCATTCTTCATTTGCATCTTTGTAATAGTAAAATTCAATTTCACCGATCTTTTGGATAAGCCTTATTTGCTCAAAATTTAAATTGTCCATTTTTTTAGTTCTGCATTTCTGATAGCAGGATCTTTTATTTTTCCTATAGCTTCTAAGCGTGGAACAATATCTTCACCTAATTCAATACATCTGTTTAGCATATTTTCTAATTCTATCCTTAATTCTCTGGCAATATTTTGTTCAGGTTCTTCCTTGAATGACTCTTCAGACTTTTCAAGATTATTATTTTCTTCAATTGCGTCAATCATTTTGACAAAACTCTTCATATCCTCAGTTGCGACGTCATCATTTTGATTATTAGATACATTGCCGACATTTGCATCTACATGATTAGATTCAGTGATTAGTTTTGGTTTTATTTTGACTGAATCTGTCTTTATTTCCTTTTTAATTTCCTGTTTTTCTTCATTAACTATTTGATTAGACTTAGTCTTATTATTGAATTGTACCACCCGAAAACCTAAAAACCCCAAACTCAATATTACTACAACTAATATTCCTATTTTCACTACTGGTGCTGTTTTCATTGTCACAATCCCCCCGGATATTAAACCCTTTAAAGTTACTTTTCTGAATAAACCAAGTGTTCCATATAGAAACTTTCTAACATTTTCAGTAACTTTCTTTCTGGCTCGATAAAATCTTGCCCTGCTGGCCTGCTGAGAGATTCCTAATTTGTCGCTGATTTCTGAATGACTTAAACCTTCTGCCCTTGCCCGAATAATATCTATATCCTTTTGTGGTAGGGATTCGATAGTTTTCATAATAATTTCTATCAATTCCCGCTCTGAGAAAGGATATACTTGAATTGAATTATCCTTAATTTTATCTAACTGTAAAATAATTCTTTTTAATTTTTCTTTTGATGACTTCTTGCTACGTAGATAATCACGACTGCGGTTTTGGGCTATTCGATTTAACCAATTTGCCAATTTATCGGGATTCTTAATCTGTTCCAGCTTGAAATAAGCATGTATAAATGTATCAGAGGTTGCTTCTTCAGCGTCTTCTGGATTCTTGAGAATAGACAAGCAGATAGAAAAAACGTTTTTATAATATCTGAAGAAAATTTGATTGAATGCTTCACTTTCTCCATTTTTTATTCGATGAATTAATTCCCTATCTGTTGTCAATATTCTCACTCTCCTTTTTTACATTAGACGTATAATCAAAGAGTGTGTGACAATTTATTTTTTATCCATTTTATTATGGCTATCACCAGGAGAAATAATTAACTTCTATCTACTACCATATCATCAAGCATATCATCAGTGATATACTTACCCAGAAGGTAATATTTACGGTCTGGATACCACAAAACCCTTTTACCCTTCCATTCTGTCAGGCTGGTATATGTGGCGATTTCGGCTGTTCGCTTTGGGCCTACTATAACGCCATCAGTGTCCAGTATTTGTTTGGGCTGGCTGAACCATATAGGTTGATGGGCTTCAGGACGAAATTCTCCCACAGCAATAAATCCGGGGCGGCGGAAATGGTTGGCATAGTTGGTTTTCCATTTACGCTCAAATTGGTTGTATGGACCAAAGCGACCATCGTTGTTATGAAATACCAGCAAGTAACGTCCATCATTCAGGGCATAGATAGGACAGGGGGCTATTGGTTCTTTAACTGGCTCTCCGTTGTCTTTATATCTCATCACTTCGGTTTTTCGCCAAGTTTCCCCATCATCCTCTGACATAGAATACCAGATATGCCCGGTAGCGTTCCTGATGGTGGTAAAAATCCGATTATCAGGTAGTAAAACCACACTTGGTTCATTTGCAATAGTCACATCAGGTAAATATGGATGGGGAACGGTTAAACCTTCTTCATCGTATGGAAGCCATGTTATTTTTATATCCGTCGGATCAGGAGCGTCGTCAATATTATCAAACCTCATGAATTGGCATCTAAGCTCATTTTCCCACCATCCAGCCGGGGTATATTTCATCATTGAATTACTGGTATCCTGGGAGTATCCCACAAACCATCTTCCCTGGCTGTCCCGAATAGGCTTTTGCCAGACGATCCAGTTCCGGGGGATAGATGGATCAGGATTATCATAACGATTGCGTTTCATGAGGATATTTTTACCCTGTATCCATGTGTGTCCCTGGTCGTCGGAATAATGACATCCCATAGCGCCGCTGGCCTGGCGGCTGTTATCATAGACATTCAGTTCCCTGACATAAAAGCAGTATATTCTTCCCTGTTTCGATACTACAGGAAACCCCCAGCTTGCCTGTGGTTCATCAGTTCCGGGATGAGTGCCAGCGATCCACTGCGGTTTAGACCAGTTTTCGCCGTCTTTGCTACGGGCTATAACAATATGATTATCACCCCGGCCTTCACAGGAACTTTGATTCCACATGGCCAGAAGTTCTTCACCATCAGGAGATTCAAAGACAAGAAAATGCTCGTTATCACCGTCGTTTATTCCATCTTCTTCTGGTATGTATACGATTATATCGGGATTGCTGCGCTTCCATTCTGTTTTTGGATCACCGACCTGAATTTGACTGCTCATAATATTATTTCTCCTGTTTTGGATATAATTTATTACAATTTTTTAAGAACTTCTTCCAGTCCGCGCTTTATGGCTTCCATTTCACCTAAGAATTCACCTGATATTTCCTCGGCTGGCAGGAATATGTTCTGGGAATCGGGTATCTGCTTGTCTGGCACATTAATAATGCCTTTAAGGGGTTTATATTCAAAGGCCATTTCAGGTATTAACTCACTCAATGGATAATGCATACACGACCAGCCGCCATGAGGAAGCTGATTATCCATAAAGGTAAATATGGCAACCTTTCTCGCTGCTTTATATGCTTTATACAACTGTTCTTCGTTACCTATACTATACTTTACCATAATCCTGAGTATTTCCCCCGCGCCCCAACCAACTTTGCATTTGGATGGCCAAAGGTATGTATAGAGGGGCATCCCACTTTCAAATTCCAGTAAAGTTAAAGCACTATCCAGATAAGGTTGGGCACTTTCTTCGCTGTAACCCCATGAATCCAGCATTTTTTCATACAGAACTGCAAGATAGGCCATCACTGTTCCCGGTTGCCAGAACTCCTGCTTTGGTGAAATGTAATCCAGCTTGCCGGAGATATTTTCTCCTGGTTCAAGATGGGTAACAAGATCACCTGCTGGAGTCATATTGCAATACATTATATTTTTTGACATATATTCCCTGTTGGCATCCACAAAGTTACAAAGCCAGTTACCCGCTTTTATGGCTTGTTCTTTCATATCCAGGGCTAACATCAGGTGTCCGAAAAAGCTGGTGTTTAGGGTTCCAATAGTATCCTGCTCTTGGATGTTATCGGGATCATCACCTATATAGTTAAACACCCCTCCGGATTCGTGTTGATATTGCAGAATCCGGTCAATTACCCTTTGTTTTTTCATGACTGGATGGTCTATCCATACGGCTACTTTGCCAAATGTCAATGGACGATAAAGTCTTTGCATATCCTTATACTCAGGTGCTTCATCGGGAAAATAAAAATCGCCGTTAGGCTGTAAAGCCTTTTCCATTGCCCAATCCAGTAACTTTGCGATTAAAGAATGTTCCACCCCGGAAGCGTACATACCCCATGTGGCTTTGTGTATATAACTCAGATTTTGTTCCTGCATAATAGGTCCGTTTGGGATGCATCGGCTTTCCAGAAAGCTGCCGCCTTGTTTAAGGGAAACTTTTACGGCGTTTAGAAGATGTCTTATATTTCCTGTCATATTTTTAAGATTTTTTTTCATGATGTATTCAATCCTTTCAGGATTTCAACAGCCAAGTTCATAAAGAATAATACTCAATGCAGCAATAGCTGCTGTCTCTGTGCGCATTATATTTTTACCCAGGGTTGCAGGTATTGCACCGGCTGATATGGATAAATCTATTTCCTCATCAGAAAAACCACCTTCAGGGCCTATGAATATATTGCTCCCCTGGAAATCTGGATTTGTTTTAAGAATATCTTTCAATTTAAAAACATTTCCATTTTCAGGAATTCTAGCCACAAGTATAATTTTTAAGTTTTCTGAAGATTTTTTAATTGAGTCATGGAGGGATACAAGACCAAATATGGATGGAAAATGAGGTCTGTGTGATTGTTTTGCCGCTTCAATGGAAATTGTTTTCCATCTTTCCAGACGCTTCAACTCTCGCTGAGGTGATAAATCAGGTACGGAATATTTACATTTCATGGGAGTAATACTGTCAGCACCGATCTCCGTTGCCTTCTGGACAATCATATCCATTTTATCGGATTTTGGTAATCCTACGAATAAATTAACACTGATGGATGGTTTTTTTGATTTCTCATACTTCAAAATCCTGCAAGCTGCTTTTTTACGATCAACGGAATCCAATACAGCCCGATATATTCCACCAATGCCGTCCAGTATAACAATTTCATCACCTACTCCAAGACGTAAAACATTAGTAAGGTGATGGAATTCTTTACCAGATATGTATGCAATATTATTCTGAATTTGATCCGGAGGGATATAAAAATGTCTCAGGCTGGACATGGCATCGCAGGTTTCCCCTAATCCCTTTCTTTAGAGTTTTCGGGTTTCTACAGGCCATTTCGTATCATCAACATAAATCTTGGCAATACCGCGACCGGATATACGCAGTGGATAAACTTTGGTTTCACCGGGAGGAAACATGCCATCTTCAATGGTTCTTACGCCGTTTTGGTCTTCCACGATTATTTTAAGATAACGAGGTGATGTATCTTCCTGTCCAGGTTGATCCGGATCAACAGTCCTGGCAGGAACTTCATATCTCAGGAAAACAATCCTTGAGCTAACGCTTTGACTTTCGCCTGCTGAACTTACCACTAGATCAACTGCAATACCTGCGGCTACCTGATCATTGGGTAAAGGAGACTGCTCAAGAACCACATCTGCCTGGTTAATGGCTGGTGATACTTTACGCGTAATCCTGCCGGTTTTAAGTCCCATAGATTCAAGCTCTTTAACGGCGTTATCCAAATTCTTACCACCCAGATCAGGCATGGTAAGTTCTGCTGACAGGGGGCCCATACTTACCAGAAGGTTTACTTCGCTACCACGTTGAATAGTTACACCGGGAGTTGGCGTATGAGCTATTATCATTCCTCTCTGGGGATAATCATCAGAATGTATTCTTGCTACACTACCGACTTTTAAACCTACAGATTTCAGGATATTTTCAGCTTCGGAAAAAGGCTGTCCTATTAACCTGGGAATTGTACCCTCTTCTGTTCCACGACTTAAAAATATAGTTATTTCCCTGCCTTTTTTGACTTTTGTTCCAGGAACTGGTCTTTGCTCTACCACGTAATTTTCCGGTAATTCCGCACTGTATTTTCTTTCGTCCATCTTTTGAGTTCTAAGACCGCTTTCGCTGAGTATATCGAAGGCTTCTATAAAGCTTTTTCCGATAACATTTGGCACTTCAATCTGATTACCTTTTATCAGAAATCTGGCCATAAAAAATGCAACCAGAGCCAGGACGATCACGGAAACCAGAAAAATAAAGCTGATTTTCAGAATATCAGGAATTAAAGAGCGTTTTTCATCTGGCATTACTTACGAAATCTCCTAAATAAACATATCACCGATTTTGACTCTGTAACCATTAACAAAATCTTTAAAATCCATTTTGGCCTTGTTTGGAGGTTGAATAGTTTTTAGAAGCAATTCATCCTGACCAGTAGATACAATAATACCTTTATCTGAAACTATATCAACTATAATACCTGGTGATCCTGATGTTGATGATAAATCACTGACAGGCCAGCTCTCCCAAATTTTAACCCTTAATTTTTCATTAAAGTTCGTATATGCTCCAGGCCAGGGTATAGTTCCCCGGATCAGGTTATGAATATCAATACTGCTTTTATTCCAATCTATTCTTCCCACCTCTTTTGTTAATCTAGGGGCATGGGTAGCTTTGGTGTCATCCTGGGGATACCGGGGAAGAATTTGTTTTTGGGCCATATCCAGTACCTTCATAAGCATCTGTGACCCTAATTCCGATAATCTAATAAATAGGTCTTCTGCTGTATCTGACAGATTAATTGGTGTCCTGTCCTGAATTATAATATCTCCTGTATCTTCACCTTCATCAAGGAACATGATTGTTACACCGGTTTCTTTATCACCATTGATAATTGCCCGTTGAATAGGCGCAGCACCACGAAGTTTTGGCAGTAGTGAAGGATGTATATTTATACAACCTATAGGTGGCATGTGTATTATCTCTGAGGACAATATCTGACCATAAGCCGCCACCACGATGATGTCAGGTTTAATGGGTTTTAAAACCTCATTGATAAAAGTTTTATCACTAACTTTTTCGGGCTGGTATACTTCCAAGCTTAAGTTCTGGGCTGATTTTTTAACCGGTGAAGGAGTAAGTTTTAATTTTCTACCCTTTGGACGATCCGGTTGGGTAATGACAGCAACCAGTTCCAGTGAACTTCCGGCAATGGCTTTCAAAGCTGGTACAGCAAATATGTCAGTACCCATAAATATTATACGCATTTTAACTTGCCCGTTGTTTTGCCTTTGCTTCCTCTTCGATTTTGTTCAATTGCTTCTTGATAAGACGAAGTTTCAGGCGGCTAAGATGATCAACAAATAGTATGCCGTTAAGATGGTCTATCTCATGCTGTAAAGCCCTGGCCATTAGATCAGAAGCTTCAATACGCAGCTTTTTACCATCCAGATCCATTGCTTCCACCACTACGTTTTTATATCGTCGGACTATTCCCCTAATATCAGGAACACTGAGGCAACCCTCTTCTCCATCGTCCTCACCCTCACATTCAATTATTTTGGGATTAAGAAGAGCCATAGGTTTTGCTTCCGGATTATAGGGATCTACATCAAGAACAATTATTTGTTTTGATATACCAACCTGAGGGGCAGCTAGACCCACACCATCGGAAGAATACATGGTACTTAGCATATTCTCAGCGAGTTGCTTTATTTCTTCGGTAATTTCCTCAATATATTTGGCTTTTACTCTGAGTATATCCGAACCGTATTTAAATATTTCCAATTCTGCCATTATTATCACCAACTTCACTTTTATTTCGTATAGAAAGTATAACTAAAAATATAGATGAAATAATAAAAGCCAGTATACTAACTACCTGGGATGTAGTCAAGGCTCCAATTTTTTCATCTGGTGTGTAATATCTTATAAAATCAATCAAAAATCTAAAAACAGAATAAGTCATAATAGTCAACATAAAAATTTGACCGGGAATTTTAAAATATTTTCTTAATAGATTGAGTAAAGCAAAAATTATCAGGAGTGATAAGAAAGAATATAACTGGGTAGGGTGAATTTTTTGCGATCCCATTTCAAGCCATGCCAGCGAACCTTCAGGAAAACTCATTCCCCAGGGAAGTGAGGTTGGTTTACCAAAACAACATCCGGCCAGGAAACAGCCTATACGACCAAATGCCATCCCAAGGATCATCGCCGGTGCGATTATATCACCAACCCGGACAATTGATATCTTTTTCCATCGCAGATATACTACGGTAACTATCACAGCCAGCATTAGACCACCGTAATAAGCTAATCCTCCTTGCCAGATTTTAAAAGCATCCCATATTGATTCATAAGAATTTAAATGCTGGAAAGTGTGAAAAAGTCGCGCACCTAAAAGAGCGCTGATTAATACATAAAGTCCCAGATCAAAAATTATCTGTGGTGGTATACCCTCTTTTTTTGCCTTTCTTGATGCGTAAAATATGGCAATTAAAAAACCCAGGGCCACCATAAGACCATAACCTCTAACAGGCAAAGAACCAATTGTAAATAAAGTTGGTCTCATATTTATCCTTTTTCTGTTTGGGGAATATTTTTGCTTTCTATAAACATTCCTATGATTAACATTGATGCACCAATTAAAACAGCCGCGTCAGCAACATTAAACGAAGGCCACCAGCGAAGACGCAAAAACCACCAGCGAACCCGGATAAAATCTGTAACATAATGAAAGACAATCCTGTCAATCATATTACCAACAGCACCACCCAAAAGAAAACCCAGGGATATTCTCATCCAGGTACTTGACCTGAATTGTCTGTAATAAAGCAGTATAAATATTATAGCAATAATGCCTATTATAATAAATACATTATTTTTACCGCGAAACATGCCAAAAGCTGCGCCGGTGTTCTCAGCGTAGGTTATTTGAAGAAAACCCTTGATAACCTGTATTGTTCCTCTTATAGCAACAGTATTGCGTATTATTTCTTTTGTAACCTGGTCAAGAGCTATAACTAATACCGCCGTGATAACCATTGGCAGACTTGATTTGGCTATATCTTTTGAGGTATCTGTAATTGAAACTGACAAGATTTTTATCTCCCTTATGTTTAAATATAATGAGTTCCACCTTCAAGTATTGCTATACAGCTAAAACATAAACTTGGGTGCTGTTTACTAGAACCAACAGTATCTGAATATATCCAGCATCTTTCACATTTGTCACCTGGGGTTTGTTTTACTTCGATACCCAATCCCTCAATATTTTCAGAAATCCAAATCGAATCAGGAACAGGTAAATCAGGCTGCATAAGACGAACCTGGGAAACGCCAAAGATATTCTCCAAATCATCAATATGAGTATCAAGAAGTTCAAAGAGATCTGATGATGGATAAATTGTTACGCAGGCTTTAAGTGAATTCTCCAGCAAGACTTTATCTTTTAAATCAACAAATACCTTATGTACTTCCTGACGAATTCTAAATAGCGTATCCCAATTAGATAACAAATCATGGTCAACAAAACTTCCCTGTATTTCTGGCCATTCTGACATAAATACACTGGGATATGTGCTGGCAATCCCGGGTATATGACGCCAAATATCCTCAGCAGTATAAGGAATTACCACCGACAAAATTTTCGTAATTTTCACTACAAACTCATATATAGCAGTTTGAGCTGATCTCCTGTTCATAGACCATCGGGGAAGCGTGTAAAGCCTGCGTTTGGTTATATTAATATAATCTGAAGCATCACCATGAAAGAAATTGTGCAGTAGATTGTAAAACCTGTGAAAATTGTAATTATTAAGTGCCAAATCAATATTTTTAATGAGGATCATAATCCTATTAAGAATCCAGCGATCAGATTCTCGCATATCTATAGAATCCAGAGAATCTTCCTGCGGGTTATAATCACTTATATTACTCAATAAAAACCTGCAAGTGTTTCTTATACACCTGTAAAATTTATTAACCACGTCAAGTCTATCCCGGGATAAAACGCTATCATGTTTTTGTCCTATTGAAATAACCCAGAGGCGAAAGACATCAACACTAAATTCTTTACAATAAGCTTTAATATCTAAATCATTAGCTTTATCGTTTTTTATATATCTATGAAAAAACACAGCATCAAAAGGAACGGATTCTTCAATAGCGAACGCAGGTATTAAAGATAACTGGAAGTTTTTTTCATCAGGTATGTCTGTTCCGGTATACAAAGATTTAGAATGATCAGGAACTTGTTCTTTTACATATGAATTTCTGTAAATCATTGCTGACATGAATTTAGTATCCAATACATCGTTGCCCCATCTGAAATCTCTTGTACCACAAGTTTCACATGTAACGCCATCCGGCAGAATATCATTAGGCTTAGCTTTTAACCACCAATCAAAGCCTTTTCTTCTAATTAAGCTTCTTGATTCGTCTATACTTTTAACGGGATCATACTGTAGCTTGCATTTTTTACAATGAAAGACAGGAACCGGCATACCCCATATACGTTTACGGGATATAGG
>WJIO01000064.1 GCA_014730235.1 Candidatus Poribacteria bacterium | reverse complement strand
GATCAATTTCCAGATGGCTTGCTTTCTCAAAAGTCATAGCCATGGCAACTTCAACGGCTGCCGATGAACTTAAACCCGCTTCCAGGGGCACATCTCCTGTAAATACAGCATCAAAACCTCTCAGACTGTAGCCCTCTTCCTGGAGATGAAATGCAACACCTCTGGGATAATTGCTCCAGGTGTTCTCATTATCATGCTGTATATTATCCAGGGAAAACTCACTTTGGGAATCAAAATCTAGGGAATATATCTTTACCTGTCTGTCATCCCTGGGTCTGGCCATTACTCTTATGTATCTATCAATGGCTATGGGGAAAACAAAGCCGTCGTTGTAGTCCGTATGTTCGCCTATCAGGTTTACCCTTCCTGGTGCTCTGGCTATTATTGTAGGTTTGCCCCCCATATGCTTTTCAAAAGTGGCAAATAGTTGGTTAAATTTTTGGTCCAGCATTATTATACCCCCACTACAATTTATAAATTAAGTGTTTTCCCTGGTTGTGGTAAAAGAAACCACATCCGGACATGGATCTTTGCATGTGTTATCAAAAAAAGCTTCCGGCGTTTCAATCGCGCCTGTTAATAAATCATTGACCCAGTTGTCGATTTCAATTAAAATCTCAAATTCAATAAAGCTAAATCCTGATTCTATAAGATATTGTTTCAACTCCCCCTTTGCAAAAACCACATCCGATGAACGAGCGGCAAATCGATCTGAAAGTCCATCACCTATATATATGACTTTTCGTCCCTCATCCCTGAATTTTTGTACGTGAAGCTTTTTGCAATTACCGCATAAACCGCAGCCTTTATCGTAATAGGGAAAAGATAATTCTACTTTTCTGCCTTTGAATTCCATCTCACTGCAAAATATATCTATTCCTTTATCATACAAGTCGTATTTTTCTAACAAAGCTTTTATATAAAAATCAAATCCATCACTGGCAATGGCTAAGGGTATATTGTTATCCCTGCATGTATGGACAATATCCAGAAAACCGACGTCAATATCCATGCCCATGACATATTCTATAACTTCATCTTCGGAAGCATCAACAAAGCTGTATTCCCCGATGAGGCAGTCTTTTGATGAAATCTCACCCCTGCGCCATCTTTTATTGACCTCTTCCCATCGATCATCCCCAAAACTGGTGTATATTTTATGTCCTACATCGGTCTTTGTTATTGTGCCGTCAAAATCACATATCAGGGCAAGTTGGTGTTGAATCATGTTATCTCCATTGGATTTATATATAATAATACGTGTGGTTATTCCTTCTGCTCTATATTTTCTTTTGCTTCTGAATCTTCAGCATCGGCTTTTTTAAGGGCTTTTTCCACCACTTCAACAACTTCCTTTACGGCTTCCTTGGTAAAGTTATCCACAACTTTCTTGTAGGCTATTTTCATGTCGCTGTCTATGATAATCAGATTTGGTTTATCTTTTTCTGTATCATATTTTTTACTTACTTTTCCCTTCCAGTCCAGCAATATGGTCGCAGGGAGTCTTTCGTTTTCACCCTTTGCCCCCCATTTTACCATACCTTTTGTAACAAAGAAAGGAAGTCCGCGAAGGTCACCCATGAGAAAGACCTTGATATCCTCTTTTTTACCGTATATTTCTTCAAGTCCAAAGGTCCACTCGTCTCCCATTTTCTGAACTTTGCGGGTTCCTATGAGCAAAAATACAACCTTTGCAGTTCCCTCTTCTTTATCCAGTATTTTTTTTAACTCGTATTCTTTGTCCAATGGGTCTTTTAAAATAAAATTAGGGGCAGGATCGCCAACCTTGAGTTTATTCTCCTCTTTCTTTTCATCATCAGCCAGTGATTGTAAGGAAAACATAAGCATAATTGCAAGTAATATGGCAGTTAAATATCGCATTTTTCTACTCCTGTCTATTGAATAACTGCATTGATTTCAGTATATGACCGACGGCGTAATATATATTATTTCCCAGGATGGGGCCCGCAACGCTGAATTTATCACTTATCAGTTCCTCAATTTCCAATGAATTCGGATCCAAACGGTATAACGTAGAACTTGTAAAACCATATATTTTATCGTCAGGGCCCATTTGAATCCCTAAATCCAATGGATGACCTTCAGGTAGTCTGATTAATTCAGTGAATTCCCTTTTCATTATATCGAACACGAACATCTCCGCCGGTATTCCACCACCTGTAACTGTGCCGTAAATTTTATTATTCATATTTACAAGGGCGTTGAAAATTGAGACAGGACGATCTAAAGTTCCCTCCCAGATTTTTTCTTCCGATCTGTAATCCCACAAGAAAAGAACAGCTTGCCTTATCTTCGGTTGTGTACCGGAGCCACCTGATATACTGGTTCCTACAGCTATTAATTCCTGATCCGGTATATGGGCGAGAGTGTAGCAGCTTGCATCGCCGCAGATCCTGTAATAGGCTTTCTTTTCTTCAGTTTCCGGGTCGTAATACGAAAGAGGGCCGCCCCATCTTCCGTAATCGGGAATGGATGCAAGCCATACCCGATCAAGAGGGCCTGTTATGGTTGATCGAGGGCGATATGATATGTCATCAATCCGTCCCAGATCTCTTGGGTTGCTGTCTTTTTCTGTTCCGTAATTATAGGGCCGGGAGGGATCGTATACAGATACCATAGCTGCGGGGTATGAACTTATGTATATTTTTCCGTCCAGATTTGCCATAGAGTAGGCCTCTCCGCTGGCCTTTGAGCATCTTCCCAGATCGACCAATTCGTTATTCTCAGGATTGTAGCGGAAAAGGTGCAGGGGTAGTACGCTTGATCCGTAAATCATATTATCAGGACCTGCGTGGACATAAAAAATGTCACTGCCGCTAGCCTGGTAATTCAGATCAAAAGTTTTGGCTTCCTCACCGGGCTTTTTGACTTTCAACTTTTGGTATACCTGTTCTTCAACGTCGGTAAATTTAAAAGTAGTACCATCGGGAAGAGCAGATGATTTAATCAGGGGTGGAGGAACTTCATCCACTGGTTCGGCATCCATTCCTTTTATAACCAAATTGCCTTTGCTAGATATTATATACAGCTTTTCATCTATCCCCCGCCGAAGAGATATAGTATCTTCACCTTTAACTGTTATAGGGCCGACTACCTTCTTTTCCTCGGTCTCAGGATTAAGAACAACGACATGGGGTTTGGTCATCCTGATGAGACATGCAACGTTACCATCTGAGTTGACCTGGGGGTAATTATACATGTCAACTTCATCCATAGGGCCGTAACGGATGAATTCATCGGTTTGGGGGGCATAGCATGTAAGGTCAGCCGTTGGATAGCTGCCGATCCATATTTTTCCCTCTTCATCTTCATCAATACCACATGGAAAACTTACTGCACCGGGGTTTATGGCTCCCAGGTCTTCCAGGATTTCCTTTTCTGGGTCAAAGCGGAGAAGATGTCCCGCATATGCTGCACCTATGTATATTACCCCTGTTTTACTCATAAAAGCCGCTGTAGGATAGTTGGATGATTGAACGCTGGATATAAACTGTTGGCATTGGCCATTATCCGGGTTAATTTGCAGCAAAAAGAGATTATCGGCTTGTTGGCCCATTGTTACGTATATGAATGGCTGACCGGATTTATTTTTACCTGGAAATAACCTGACCCAGTTTACTGATTTAACCGGTATACCTATGTCTCTAATTTGCGTCTTTTTTATTAGCTTAAAACTATTATTTTCCTTATCGTCAGGAAGAGACTGGAAAGCAGAAAATGAAATAAAAGTAATTAATGCAACTGTTAAATGACCCATGGTTATCCCCCATCAGATATGAAAAAAAACTACCCCTGGCAAGCGTGCAGGATTGTAAATTTCAACCCTTTGTAAATAGATTGGTATCATCCCCGGCATTATAGGAATATCCGTACCATTTATCCATCATTTCCCCAAATTTTGTATAAAACCCCGTATCTGCCAATTCGCTGTCTTGAATGCCTATCTTCTTTTCTTCTTCCGCTTTTTTTCGGTGTTCTTCACTTTCCCAGACTTCCATTGTCGCATAATCCCAACGAATAGTTCCTGTGCCATCGGGAATATATTTCATAAGTTCAAAGGAAATACAACCGGGACAACTACGATACATGGAAATTGCTGATTCGTTATATAGTTTCATCACGTCTTTATCGCTGTAACCGGGCTTCGGACTGAATTGGAAAAAAATAACAAACATAATTTAAATCCCCCGATATAAAAAATACCCCTTGCAGGCCAGAAAATATTTCGTTTTTAATCACCCATAAATGGATTACTGTCATCACTTATTGAGAAATTATAAATATAGTAATTTTCTGCCATATCTCTGAATTTATCATAAAAACCTGTTCTCTGCAATTCGCTATCAGCCATACCTATTTTCTTCTCATCCACCGCTTTTTTTCGGTATTCTTCGCTTTCCCATACCTGCATAACGGCATATTCCCAACGAACAGTACCAGTATCGTCGGGCAGGTATTTAAGAAGATCATAGGAAACGCATCCGGGAATGGTGCGAAAAATTGGGATAGCCGATTCGTTGAATAGTTTCATTACATCTTCTTCGCTGTAATCCGGCTTTAAGCTGAACTGGGAAAAGCTTATATACATATATAACCTCCTTGATTTTCATACAAATAGAAAATACTAACCTGTTAAAAATAGGTTACTTTCATCTTCTATAGAATATCTATATTGATAGTAATTTTCCCGCATTTCTATAAACTTCGCATAGAACCCTGTTTTTTGTAATTCGCTTTCTCTTTGACCTATCTTATTTTCCTGTCTTGCTTGCCTTCGGTAATCCTCCCTTTCCCATACTTCCATAATGGAGTATTCTCATCTGGTAGTTTCTGTACCATTGGGAAGGTATCTCATAAGGTCATAGGATATATATTCGGGAAGGCTGCGGTGTATTGGAATGGCTGACTCGTTAAAAAGCTTTATTATGTCTTCCTCACTTACACCGGGTTTAAGACTAAAATGAGCAAAGCTAATATACATTATTATACCTCTTTTCAGGCTTGAGCTTGGGCTGCCGCCGCCTCTGCTGCCTGATGTTCTCCCATAATTTCTTCCAGAACATGGTCAAAGGCATCTTCCCGAAGGTTATATTCATGCCACAGACGGGCAAGCTCTTCGCTGGGAATCCAACAGGCCTTTGATTTATCACCCTGGTATTCTGAATATGGGGCATAGAAAAGCTTATCTTCGCTGGTCTCGAGGGTTCCATCACTTTTTAGCTGGAGATAACCCAAATAACCGTCCTTATCGGAAATCGCCTTGAATTCCGGTAGTTTATCCCTGGGTATGTTTTCCGGTACTCTGAGTTTTACTACATCTTCGATCCATTTTATCATAAAATCCGGCTGACCTATCCTGTCGTGCGGCACTTTACCCTGATAAAGGCTTGTCCACAGGGCGCCGTATTTTCGTCCTTCCAGTAAGAAATGGTAAATTCTATATGAAGGCGTATATCTGTCTGTTTCGCACATAACCTGAAGTCTGGGAACTAAACCCAAAGGACCGTCCAGCACCTCTATATGTTTGGTAACTGGTGAACCGTGAACGGCTATTACAGCTATAGTGCGCTGGGGATTAAGAAAAGCGAATTGAGGGGCCTGAAAAGCGGCTTCTGAAGGCCCTATGTGTATCAGACCCGAATACTTAACTTCAGGATGACCGGACACTTCGGAAAAATATTCCATTGCATGAAATATAGCCTTTAGACCTTCTTCTCCCCTGGATAATTTAAAAGTGTGCCGGGGTTCAGTCACTTGTTGTAAAAGCAGACCAAATTTCAGTTTTTCCGCCAGTTCTCTCCAACGGGGATCAAAAAACAGATAGCGATTTATAATGAAATCACTGATGGCTATTACCCCTCGAACAGTTTCATCTTCACCAAGAGAATCGGGAATCCAGAAGCTGAAACTGGCAGATTCAAGAATAGTAAAACCGGCAGATTCAAGATCAGGAACGTAATTATATTCCATAGGATTTAACCCTCCTATCATAACAACTATAACCACTGATATAAATATCATTTAACGATATTTTAACAAAATTTGAGAGACTAATCAATCTATTTCTATTCCCCTCTAGTTTCCTAATTTCTAGACAAGGTAAGTTCTTATGCGGTTTTGTAGGGGTACTCAAAAGTGTACCCAATCTTCCGTAAAACTATATAAATACTGCACCAAATTATAAAACATTTTAAAAACTGCGAAACCATAATATTTCTGAATGTTTTCTATAATTTGTCAGAAATCAGGATCGATCAGCTCCTCTTTTTCTAGTCGTTTCAGAAGGGCTTTTCTTCGGGAATTTTTTTCTACAAAATGGGCCATTAACTCATGAAATTCGTCTTTCCTGTCAAATTGTTCATACGATTGGGATAACTCCACAAGTAAATCTCTGGCTTTATCGTAAGCAGATGCGTTTTGCTCTTTGGCCAACTCCTCAGCTTTATTCCACAGCTCGGAGGCCTTTTGCATCACTTCTACCAGGTATTTCCTTTTCCTGCGCTCTTTTTCAACCCTTTCCTTTGCCATGTTTTTAGCTCTAAGCTCCAAACGTTTTTGTTTGGCTTTCTTTCTGATCTCCAGGATTTCACCGACCTTGCGCCTTGAAACTTCTGCTTTGGTATCTATCCTGTCTCTGAAAAAAGTATTATATTGCAGACGAATATCCCGCAGTGCTTCATTTGCGTTTCCATTTAATATCTGAAACAGAAAATCTTTAGCCTGTTTTTCATCAAGACCATCAAGCCATCCATTTATTATAGCTTCATGATCAATTTTTGGAGTCTCTGTCTTTACCTTTTCCAGGGCTGCTTTGACCAGGTCCGTATCTATATGAAGAAATTCCACAAGGGCTTTTTGAGCAGCGGTTAATTTATTTGATTCCAGATCTATAGGTGGTTCCAGGTCCTCTCTTACAATATCTCTGTATATATCATCATCGTCAAAGTCATATTCTTCTGATTTTATATAATAATCAAAGTTAACTGCCAGAAGCCATCCAAGATAAATAGATGTGTAATTGCCCTGTTCCAGTTCCTCCCGGATAGGCACAAGCCTACCAAGCCAACCTTCACCCTCGATCCATTCATCATATCCTCCATATTCATTCCTGCTTTCCCAGGATATGATAATGTGTTTGTCAGTTTTTTTGTATTCAAAGGTGTATTCCACAAAACATGGTTTCAATATTTCCTCGTCAACAATGCCAAGGGGTAGTCTCAGTTTAAAGTGAAAAAACCCCCAGTTGGTAACATAGACAAAGGCATCAAAATATTTCTCCATCATTTCATCAGGAGAACCGCTAAAATCACCATAGTTATAGATGTTGGTAAACCGGGTAGGAGTAATCTCAGCCCGGGTAGATAATCTGCGTAGTTTCTCCATCTCTGACTTGGTTAAAGGTTTGTCAATGGCGATAAATTCATAATACTGGTATTCACTCATATTAAAAGTACCTTCATTTTGGATTCGTGTTGACTTTTTAATATAGCAGAGGTATATTATACTTAAAGGTATTACATATATTATACTACATATTTTTACATAATACATATAAAATAGAAAACGGCAAAATTCGTGCAATATTCTATATGGTAAATTTTTACAAGTAAATTGAACTAATGGATGTTTAAAATTCAGAAGGGGTAACAGCGATGAAGGCAAAGCTCTGGTTTACTTTAATTATTCTTGCATTTGCTTGCATGTTTTTATCCATAAGTTGGGGACAAAATCAGAAGCCAAGTGTATATGTTATTGAAATACGAAATGCTATTGGAAATGGATTACGGGAGTATATATCCAGGGGTGTAAAACTGGCCCAGGATGAGCAAGCTGATATATTGTTGTTTCATATACATACACCCGGAGGCGCGGTAAACTCCACCAGTGATATTATCAGGACAATTGATGAATCGGGTATACCCGCTATCGCATTTGTGGATGACGAGGCCATATCTGCCGGGGCTATGATTACCCTTTCCTGCGACAAAATAGCCGCTGTTCCCGGCGGAACTATTGGCGATGCCCAGCCTATACCCACTAACCCCAAGACTGTATCTTATGTAAGGGGTAAGATCTATTCCATTGCCGAAGAACAGGGCAGAAATCCAGAAGTGGCAGCGGCTATGGTTGACAGAGCTATAATTCTTGTCAGGTTTGAGGATGGAACATTAAAGGGGCTTACGCCGGAGGAATTTAAAAATAATCAAAGCAAAAATATCAAAATGGAAGTAATATCACCCCAGGAAAACGTATTGACTGTTTCAACAGACCAGGGGATTGAGCTTGGGGTTGTAGATGTAAAGGCCGATAATACATCCAACGTTTTAAGACAATTAAACCTGGTTGATGTTGATGGCAAAAGGTTGCTTCAACAAAAAGACGAATTTAATCCTTCGGATGCCAAACTTATTGCAAACCTGGAAGATGCTGAGATAAATGAAGTCAGCATGACCATCGCGGAACAGATCGCAACATTTGTGACCAACCCTATGGTTGCACCAATACTTATGGCCCTGGGAATACTGGGAATTATAATGGAGTTTAAGACTGTCGGCTGGGGTGTTGCCGGAACTATTGGCCTTGTATGTCTCGGTTTGTTTTTCGGTGGCCACATGATAGCCCGTATCGACGCAGGTATTGGCCTGATTATATTCATCATTGGTTTAGGATTGCTATTTGCCGAAATATTCCTGATACCGGGGTTTGGCATTGCGGGAGTTTCAGGTATTATATTCATATTCGGGGGATTGCTTTTTACTATTGACACCAATACAGGGAGCTGGGCAGAGGCTATCATGACCATGAGTCAGTCTCTTGTTATAATGCTGGTTTTAGGCGCATTTCTTGTTTATTTTTTACCTAAAACTTCTTTATGGCAGAGTACAATTTTAAGCACAGAGGAAACTACTGAAGAAGGCTATTCTTCTTCGCCTAGGGAACTTGCGGATTTACAGGGTAAACACGGTGTGGCCTTTACTCATCTAAGACCTGCGGGAGTTGCCATAATTGATGGTCAAAGGGTAAATGTAGTGTCCCAAGGGGCTTTCGTGGAGAAAGATACAGAACTGGAAGTTCTTAAGGTTGAAGGGGGTAGAGTTATTGTCAAAACCACCTAAATCATAAGGAGTTAATATAAATGTCAATGCTGGCAATAGCCCTTATAGCTGTTGGATTGATACTTATTTTTATGGAAATATTCCTGATCCCCGGATTTGGACCTATAGGTCTTGTCGGTGGTGCACTGATTGTAATTGGGGTAATAATAGCTGGATTCACCAAAGGAATGTGGACTGCTGTTATCTACTCTGGTATAACTATTGCTATAGTCATACCTATATGTGCTGTAGGGTTCTGGGTAATGCCAAGAACGAAATTTGGAAAAGCATTTATTCTCGGTACCAGTGAAAACAGGGAAACAGGATTTGTATCAAGTTCTGAGGAGCTTGTCGACTATATAGGCAAAACCGGTTTATCTGTTACATCTTTAAGACCGGCTGGAATTGTCGACATAGATGGAAACAGACTTAACGTTGTAACAAAAGGTGAATTTATCGAAAAAGGTAAACAAGTAGAGATTTTGGACGTAAAAGGAAGCAGAATAGTAGTTGGAACTCAGGAGGTATGATATGCCGCAAGAAACTCTTTTAGCCTTTTTACTTGGTGTTGGGGCGTTTATTTTTATCGTATTTTTCTTCTGGGCTATTCCTGTGAGACTGTGGATAACAGCCAGGTTTGCGGGAGTCAGGGCCAGACCATTCAGAGACTTGCTGGCAATGCGTCTCAGGCGCGTTCCTCCCGCCAGTATAGTCAACGCAAAAATCACAGCCTCAAAAGCCGGTATTCCGGTAGATTTTGATAAACTAGAAGCCCATTATCTGGCCGGAGGTAGGATAGAGAGGCTTGTTAATGCTTTAATTTCCGCTGATAAAGCCGGTATTAACCTTTCTTTTGAACGGGCTGCTGCTATAGACCTGGCCGGCAGGGATGTTTTGGAAGCCGTACAGATCAGTGTCAAACCTAAAGTCATAAAAACCCCGCCTATCGCTGCTGTGGCAAAAAACGGTGTTCAGGTTATGGCCACTGCCCAGGTTACTGTCCGGGCTGACATTGAGAGGCTTGTTGGCGGAGCGGGGGAGGATACAATCGTGGCCCGGGTTGGTGAGGGTATTGTTACTACCATTGGCTCCGCCGAAAGCCACGAAGCCGTACTGGAAAATCCCGATTCTATTTCCAGAGTGGTTCTGGACAAAGGTCTGGACGCAGGTACGGCTTTTGAAATCGTTTCCATTGATATAGCTGATGTGGATGTAGGGAAAAATGTAGGGGCCATGCTGAGAACAGAACAGGCCCAAGCCGACATGAAAATCGCTCAGGCCAAAGCCGAAGCCAGAAGGGCCATGGCCAAAGCCGAAGCACAGGAAATGAAAGCTTATACCCGGGAAATGGAAGCAAAGGTTATAGAAGCCGAAACCAAAATACCGCTGGCTATGGCTGAATCTTTCAATTCTGGTAATCTAAAGGTTATGGACTATTATCAACTGCGGAATGTAATGGCTGATACAGAAATGCGTAAGGCTATTGCGGAAAGTAGTGCACCAGAAGGCAGTAGTTCCAAGGGTTCTGATTTTTCAACAATTTGATGCAGGAGAGGATAATGCTTACACTTTTACCTATTATAATATTCGGGATCATTATATTTCTGGTTATATTCGTGTGGGCGGTACCCATACCCCTATGGATTTCTGCCAAGTTTTCGGGTGTAAGAGTCAGACCTTTCCGGGACCTGGTGGCCATGAGGCTTCGCCGCGTATCGCCTTTTACAATTGTAAAAGCTTTAATAAGTTCGACCAAAGCGGGTTTGGCTCTAAGAGCTGATAGATTAGAAGCTCATTTTCTGGCCGGTGGTGATATTATTAACGTGGTGAGTTCACTTATCGCCGCAGACAAAGCCGGAATTCCACTGTCCTTTGAGCAGGCAGCTGCCATTGATTTAGCAGGGAGAGATGTTTTTGACGCAGTTCAGCTAAGCGTCAACCCAAGGGTTATACCAACCCCCATGATAACCGCTGTTGCCAAGGATGGTATTCAGG
>WJIO01000063.1 GCA_014730235.1 Candidatus Poribacteria bacterium | reverse complement strand
TTTAAAATCCGTCCTATAATACCCAAGGAAAGAAAAAAGCCGGTTGTAGAAGAAGAACCAGAAGAAGCAGAACCAAAAATTGTTGAAGAAAAATCTACTCCGGAAACGCCATCCTTTGATAATTTTCCCGGAATATCTGACACCGATGTTTTTTATAAAAAAAGATCAAGCGAAGAAGGCAGAAAAATCAATTCAGTTAAAACAAAAAAGAAAACGGGTTTGGCTTCAGCAAAGCCAATCCAGCAGGATATTATCTCTACCCCAAAAATCAATAATACCGATAACAACTCATTTCCCCAATTGGTTCGGGAATCCGGAGAGATTTCCGGTAATATTCAGGGGGATGGATTTCAGGGGAATGAAGTGGGACCATTGAGAGGTGGCTCTATATCCAGGGGAACCAGTGAGATGTATGTGGATGTTATGGGTTCAGTCTCTATTTCCCAGCAATCCGGCAAGCGTGTAAATCAGATGTCAAAAATACTCCCGGAGCTGGCTGGTCGCATATCGGAAATCGGCAAAAATAAGAAAATGGACATAGTGTTCGTGGTTGACACAACTGGTAGTATGCGGGATAACGTGACGGGTGTAAAAAACCATATCAAGGGTTTTCTGGAAATCATAGAGGACGAGGGATTTGACGTTGATCTAGGATTGGTTCAGTTTACGGATCAGGAAACCCGAAAGCCCAAAATTGATGGTTTAACCGGTAGTGTCAGGAAATTCAAAAAATGGTTAGATAAGGTTGTATTTATGGGTGGGGGTGACGTCCCTGAATCGGGCTATGAAGCCATGATATCCGCCCTGGAAGAAATTAAATTCAGGAATGATGCACAGCATATTTTTGTTTTCATGAGTGATGCCCCTCAGCATGATCTGGATTATGACGGCAAATCCAGGTATACTCTGGACAGGATATTATCAAAGTTGACTGATGAAGAAATAACAGTTCATGTTATAGGTGCAAACTACCGCCCCATGAAATTACTGGCTCAGAGCACCGGTGGAACGTGGAGACATATTCCTGGAGGTAATCCGGTTTACGATGTGCCTGATCCCAGTTCCCACAACATAAAGTCGCGACTGGGAGGGGTTCTAGCACCTGTGCTTTTTGAAGATAAAGTAACAATACAATTAGGTGAACCAATACCCCAATGGGTGGATTTATCGTATAAAATGCTGGATCCCCGGGGATTTAAATGCCTTGGAACTCTTACATATCGTCAGGATGTATCCCCTGAATCCGGGCGAGAATTAGTATTTTCACCAGTCCTTGACCTGCGGAAATTTCAGGATCAATCGGGTATATATACAATGATTTACAGGATGAGAGACAGCGCGGGGAATTGGGATGTCCTGCGCAGAACCTTTGAAATAGATAAAGCCAATGGATAAGCAAGGAGGAAACAGCTTGATGAAACTCCCCAACAAATTTTTAATTATATTATTATCGTTATTTATATTTATCAATATTGCGGGAACGACTTTTGCTCAAAACGAAGAGCAGTGGGAACGTATTCAGGAGGCCCTTAACTACTATGTAAATAAGGTCAGGTCATCACCTCGAAACCTTCCCCTTCACAGGGAACTTATGGAAGAATATACACAAGCTGGTCTGGCAGCTATACCTGTATTTGTCTATCAGGACGCCGTAAAACGCAATCCCAAAAATTATATAGTGCTATATGTTATGGGATATGCTTATCTTAAACAGTACATGCAGTCCCAGCTTTCTGTGGGTGGATACCTTTTTCTGGAAAGACAAAACAGCGATGGGAAAAGCATGATACAGATGTCTTTTGTGGAGAATCTCCCATATTCGCCGCTGGAAATGGCCAAGGAAAACCTTATGAAAGCCCTGGATGCAAAACCCGATTTTCCCGATGCTATAGCCGCCATGGGTGATTATTACATGCTTACAGATAAACCGGATAAGGCCCTTTCAAAATGGCAGGAAGCTGTAAAAATGGACAGTAAATGCGAGCCAGCCCACTTATCTATGGCCAGATTCTATCGCGCTATGGGTAGATATAATGAAGCTGTTTCCGAGTATCAGAAGGCTATATCAATAAGCTCAAGGAATTCAGCCCGAAAATATCTGGAACTGGGTATTACATACATGAATATGGACGATTTGAAAAAGGCTGAATCTGCATTATTAAAAGCCAGAAGCTACGATAAAAATATGGGTATAATTTATTATAAGCTGGGTCAGGTTTACGCAAAGCAGGGAGAACGGGAGAAAGCCGTTGATATGTATCGCGACGGCAAAAAATATGATTCCAATAATGCCCAAGCTGCATATGATCTCGCCCATATATTCCTGAATACAAATGACATCAAATATGCACTAATGAGTCTTGAGCGGGGTTTGACCATCGATGCCTTTGATGATAGCCTCAGCAGGGAAATTCTTTCTTATATTGAAAAAGGCACTATACCCGCAGCTAATTTCCTGAGTCAGTTATCCGACTTTGAATATTCGGATAACTTCCATCTCCATTATTTCCTTGGCAAGCTTTATATTAAAGAGGATAACAAAGATCTGGCCTTAAGACATTTCAGATCGGCATCAGCTTTGAATCCCGATCATGCTGATGTCCATTATCAGCTTGGGTTGCTTCAGGAGGAAACGCAACCGGAGTTGGCAAAAGAGGAATATCAAAAAGCTGCGGAACTGGATCCCACCCAGCTAGCGGATGCCAAAGCCCAGGCCGACTTACTGTTTAAAACCGCCCAGGATTACCTGGAAAGGGGTATGGAAGCAAAATTTATTGAAACAGCCAGAAAGGGTTTAGCCCTGTATCCAAATAATGTGGATATTCACCTTCAGTTGGCCGACATATTCAAAAAACGCGCCGATATATACAGGAACAACGGTAAAGAAGAACAGGAAAAAGAGGCACTGGAAGATGCCGTTAAGCACTATGAACAGGCAGCGGAATTGCAACCCGATCCTAAGAAATGGTATAACTTAGGTCTATTATACGAAAGACAGGGAAAAATAAAGGCTGTCAGAGCTTATGACAAAGCCATACAGCTTGATCCTGATTTTGCAAAAGCCTATTACAGACGAGGGAACTTTAGACTTAATTATAAGGTTGGACGTGTAAACGTGCTGGTTTATGAACCAGAAGTTGCTATTGATGACCTGAAGAAGGCCATTGAAATTGATCCAGAACTGGCTGATGCCCATTTTTCCCTGGGTAAAGCATATTTCCAGATGGATAGGCCGGAGGAAGCTACGGCAGAATTTGCAAAAACGGTAGAGGTTGACCCCACCAATTATAAAGCCCATATATACCTTGCTCAGGATTATGCCAACTCAGGAGATAACCAAAAAGTTATATTCCATCTCACCAGGGCGGCAGAACTTAACGATAAAGATGTGGAGGTATTAAAAGACCTTGCCTCAAGCCTGCTGAAATATGGGGATGAAGCTGGTTTAAAACCGGCCATGAAAGCCCTGGAAAAGGCCTACAGGTTAAAACCCGATGATTCGGAAATATTGAATAACTACGGCTATACTCTCTACATGGATAGAATGTTTACCCAGGCCATTGATAAGCTCCAGAAAGCCCTGGAAATAAGGCCTGACTATCCCGAAGCCAATTATAACATAGCCCTGGCCTACAGCGGAACAAGGGAATATGATCTGGCTAAAAAACACTGGCAGAAAGTGGTGGAATTAAAACCAAACAGCGATTTGGCATCTAAATCCCGGGAATTTTTAAAAAAATTAGCGGCTGCCGATGCCCAATAATATGTTAATATAACATGTTAAGCTCCTGGATTCCTGCTTTCGCAGGAATGACAAAATGAGCGATTAAACCATTTGTTCATATATCTTAAAGATTTATTTCCATACCTTCATAAGCCGCCACTGTATCAGGAAAGATTTCCATAGCGGTTTTTAGCATTTCATCAATTTTGTCATCGTTATGTGTAGGTTCATGATGAAAAAGGATCAGATTTTTAACCCCGGCGAGTTTTGCCGCTTCAGCCGCCGCTTCTGGAGTACTGTGTCCCCAGTTTCTTCTTGGGCTACTTCCGTTTAAACCGAAATATTCAATGTGTGTATATTGAGCGTCATGTATTAAAAAATCCGCACCTGCAGCCAATTCCAGAAAATCTTTTTTAACGTGGGGAAGATTTTCAACATCAGTGGCATAGACTAATGTCTTTCCGTTGTATTCTACCCGAAAGCCAAAGGCTTTATCCGGATGGTTTAGTTCGCCGCTTCGCACTATAATAGATTTATCTGCTCCAATTCTGAAAACCTCTCCCCTTTGTATATCAATATACTCCATCTTAGCACCAGTTTTATTCATTTCATCGAAGGTTACAGGGAAAGTAGGGCTTTGCATCTGCCATCTCAAAGCATATTCCAGTTTTGTGCTCCAGTTTTTGTTCCCATATAACTTTAGCTTGTTGCCCGGATGATAAGCGGGTAGAAAAAACGGCATACCCTGAATATGATCCCAGTGTACATGAGAAAAGAAAAGTGAAGCCTGGATAGGTTCTTCTTTCTGAAGTTTTTGACCCAGCTTTGCGATACCAGTTCCTGCATCAAATATTATTATTTCTGAATTGCATCTGACTTCCACGCATGAGGTATTACCTCCATATCTTAAAGTTTCATGGCCTGGTGTTGGCATTGACCCTCTGGTTCCCCAGAATTTTACCATAAACTGGTCCGCTGCTTCATTCATATACGCCACCTTATTATACTAATTCTGTTTTTATTTGCCTTACTAGTCTTTCTATCCGGGCAACTTCATTATCCAATTCCAGCTCTTTATAAATATTTTTAGACTCCCTGAAGTATTCAATGGCTTTTCGGGGGATTTTTTGATCCCTGTATAACAAACCTAATTCCGAATAAACTTCAGCAATATTTCTCAAATAATCACATTCAAAACTTAATTCAAGACTTGTATTAAGGGCTTCCTCTGCTGCGGAAAAATCTCTTTGACGACGATATATCATGCCCCTATATTTATATCCCTCGGCCTGAGACCATTTATCATTTAATGACCGGAGTAAATCGAAGGCCTTGTTACAAAAATCCCAGGCCCTGACCAGGTCGAATTTATGCAGATATACCTCTGTCCTGTTAAGGTAGGCATATGCCATAAGTCTTATATAACCGCATTTTTCGGAAATTCTAAGACATTCTGCATAATATCTGTCGGCAACATCCACTTCATTTTTCTTGAAGTGTGTTATACCAAGATTTAAATAAACCTGGGCTTCATCCTGGACATCCCGATTGCTTTTTAAAACCTCTTTATAATATTTCAAAGCGGTCTGGTAATATTCAATTGCCTGATCAAAATCATTTCTCCAGGATACAATCATGCCGAGATTATTGCTGGAATCACCTATAAGACGGGGATCACCGGTTTCGTGACCTATATCCAGGGCTTTCTGGAAGTAATCCATTGCTGTCTCAATATCTGATCTCTCAAAATAACCATAACCTATAGAATTATATACATGACCCACCTGTATTAAATCACCAAGATTCTGAACTATATCAAGACTTTCTTTATATGAATCCAGGGCCTTTTCCCATTCTCCTATCTGGGTTTTATTATTGGCAATTTTTCTGAGAGCAACGGCTTTCGTGGGATGATCTTTCATGCGATTAGAAACATCAAGTAAAGCTTCATAACTTGATATGGCCTCATGGAATCTACCCAGCAGCTCATAGGATAATCCCATTCCCTCATACACGTCCCTTTTATAGGCGATAAAGTCTTTTTCTTTGTTTTGTAACTGCTCTAAAATATTTGATGCTTTACTGAAATACTGAAGAGCGCTCTGGGATGAACCGGTGACGATCTTTCGGTTTTTATCCCCCGCTTTAACAAGATATGATAGTGATGATTCGATATTATTGCTGTTGCTGTAATGATGGGCCAGTATCTCATAATATTCTTCCAAATGCTGAAGGTGACCGTTTTCGATATATTGAGCTATCATTTCATGTAGCTCTTTACGCCTTTTCATGAGAACGGTGTTATAAGCAACATCCTGTATCAATACATGCCGGAATATAAATGATTGCCCCCTGTTTAAATCCCGGGATATAAAACCCATATCTTCCAGAGATGATAAATGCTTTTGCAGTTCTTCACTTTTAGTTCTGGAGTCAAATATGGAATATAGATGAGATAAAATTTCCTTATCAAAGGAATAGCCAATAATAGATGCATATTGAAGTATATGCTTAGGCTTTTCGGATAACCGGTCTATACGAGCCATAATAACATCTTGAACTGTGCCCGGGACTTTTACATTTTCTATGTCTTTCGTGGCAATCCATTTACCGTTTTTTTGTTCTATAACCCCATTATCGGCCAGGGATTTTATCACTTCCTCTAGATAGAAAGGGTTACCTGCGGCTTTACTCAGCATTAACTCTTTCATTTCCTGAGGCAGCTCTTCTGAATCAAGGATTGATCCGAGAAGAACGCTGCTGTCACCCTGGGATAATGGATTCAAGGCAACTTTTGTGCAATTTATTTCATCGGGTATATTATCCTCTAATGCCTTAACTACCAGTGTATCCATTTCTCCCGGAATAGGTGGCCGGTAAATACATATAAAAACTATTTTTTCGTCAGAAAGCTCTTTAATAAGAAAATTCAGCAGTTCAATGCTTATCTCGTCAGCCCAATGAAGGTCATCCAGAACCACAATCATGGGTTTGTGTTGGGATTCCATTATCAAAAAATCCCTTATAGCCGAGAATATCCTCAGTTTTCTATCCGCTTCTTCCAGATCTTCCGATAAATCTTCTTCTTCCATCCTGGGAGAAAGAAGGGATTTTATTATTGAAAATCCTGCTGATCCATTATCAGAACGACCAGCATTGAGTATATTGTATCGGGTTTTAATTTTTTCTTCTATGTTTTCGGAATTATCAATATTTTTTATCTCAAAGTGGTTTTTTAAAGCATCTGTAAAAACCCAGTAGTTAATAGAGCGGGAATGAGATACGCACCGGCCTTCTATCCATGTGAATCGGGATATACTTGTCTGGTTGCCGTTATCATCACATAGACATTTATCTTTGGCATAATGCTTTATCTCCGAAGCAAGTCGGGATTTTCCAAAACCAGCTTCACCGGTAATCAACATAACCCCACCTTCACCTTCATCCAGCTTATCAACTACATCCATGCAGATAGAAAGCTCCCTGTTTCTACCGATAAGGGGAGTTTCTACGCCTGCGATCCCTCTTTCTCTCAAAGGTTTTTCTTTTCTTTTAAGGACTTTGTATGCGGTTAGTGGTTCTGATTTTCCTTTTACCTCAATGGGTTCTAGCTCCTGGAAATCAAAACAGTGAGCGGTTCTTTCGTATGTTGATTTTGTTACCAGTATTTCCCCTCTCTGGGCTTCATGCTGCATCCTTGATGCTGTGTTTACCACATCTCCAATAACTGTATAGTCCAGTCTTTCGTCTGTACCAATATCACCAATCACCACCACACCAGTATTTATACCGATGCTTAGTCCAATAGGAAGTCCAATATCATTTACAAATCCTTGAGAGAGTTCAGAAATCGTTGCCAGCATATCCAGAGATGCCAAAACAGCTCGTTCCGGATCGTTTTCTCTTACCGGTACCCCAAAGATGGACATAATGCCATCCCCGACGATCTTATCCACAACACCGTCGTATTTCGCAACGACTTTACCCAGGGCTGTATGGCATGTTGTTACTATTCTGGCTACCTCTTCTGGATCTCTTCGTTCTGACATGGCTGTAAAACCGCTAATGTCAGCAAATACTACAGTAACATTCCTTCGTTCTCCCTCAATTTTTCCTTCAGATTGACGGATCTTTTGTGCTAGATATGATGGTATATATTTTTGCAGTTTCTCCAGTTCGCTATCCGATTTTTCAGGTTCATCTTTCATCAACGTGCCGCAGTAACCACAATATAAATATTCATCGGGTATTCTGCGACCACAATTTTTACACTTTATCCCTTCATTAACCACAGGCATACCGCAGTGATTGCAGTATTTGGACTCTTCTACAATGTTATGGTCACATTCAGAGCAATTCATCATTTATCACCTTTATGAATAATTTATGTCCATACATTCCCCGTATTCAATTATCGGTAATATTGTGGCTTGACTTTAATTTGAAATGAATTTCATTTAAAATTTATTGAGGGATGAATTGGATGGTTCTTTCGGGGTTAGTGTGATAATGAGGAAAAATCACCTGAGAATTCTAAAAAATCTCTAAAAACAATGTTTATAAGAATTCGGCATAAAGAAACAGATGGAAATGCTTAAAAAATATAGTTCTATGTCATTCCTGCGGAAGCAGTAATACAGTCTTTATGCGGATCTACTGGATTCCTGCTTCAAGCTTTTTGAAAAAGCTTGAGCAAAAAGGAATAAGAGTTTCGCAGGAATGACAGCATAAAGAAGTTTCTTATCTTTACCACGCTGAACCCGGAAGAACTGTTAATTTTAGAAATATCAGGAAGGGATAAATTTTATACTAACCAGTTAGTTTAAATTAAACTAACTGGTTAGTATAAGCAAATATAATATAAACTATCTATGGCTGTCCTTAACTTCTGCCCAGGTAGTAGTTGCTTTATTCTGGGAAGAAACTGCTAATACTTCTCCTGTGGCCCTTTCCATCTGGAAATTAATTTCATCAGCACTCAGCGGTCTTGACCATATCCTGACTTCGTCCAGAATACCGTGATAGTCTCTATCGGCTGCTGATCCGTTGCCTATATGAAGGGGAATACCAGTAGTATCAATGGATGGTCCTAATTGATTCGCTTCTCCTATAGGTTCTCCATCAAGATATGGAATTATAATTTCGCCGTCAAATGTGACGGCCACATGATGCCATGCCTCGGTTTCCACAGGTTCATAAGAGGTACATTCTCCTCCCACACAAAACCTTACAGCATAAGCATTAGCCCGATCAAACAGGAGATCATATCCATGGGTTCCACCATTGGTATTTGATTTAATCACTATCCTGGGCCAGCTACCATGTCCTGCTTCTGTCATTATATAAGCCCATGCCATTATCGTTCCGCCTTCCAGAAGCAGAAGCTCAGGTTGGTCATCAACTACAACAACGTCGCCGCCAGCACCCTTAAATTCCAGGGCCTTACCGAATTTTCCATTAGTCCATTGAGCACCTGTGATACTACCGTCAAAGCCATATTTTGATGAGTCCTTTGCTACCGCACCCTGACCTTCATCAAAAGATAAAGCCAGAACCATTGTATCATCAACTGCACCGTAAACGACTGAAGATAAAACAATAAATAAAGATACCAGAAGATACATTAAAAAATTTTTCATTACACACCTCATCACGTGAAAATTAAATTACACCAATATCAACATTATAACTAATAAAACACCTCCGAAATACACTGATTCAGATTTTACCAAAAACCCTAGCGGAAGGTCAAGATTAATTGTTCTGACCAAGCATAAAATGTATGTCCGTGAAAACTTTGGCTCTTTCGGTTTGAGTATGGTAATAATTTGAAAATTTTCTTAGCTTATCATTCCTGCGAAGGCAGGAATCCAGTATTTATACTGATGCTTCTAGATTCCTGCCTCCGCAGGAATGAAAAATAAACGATTATATAAAGCAAAAAAGCCTGTATTAATAATACAGGCTTTTTTGGTTATTGAAAATTTAGGTAGTCACCCTTTTTAGTGTTGTTGAAGTAATAACGGACTTACACGGATAGTCAGCAACTCTTAGATAGTCCAGACACGATCAGTCAAACCAGCAACCATAGATGGTGTTCGCGGAAGCCATTTCTAGGATATTCATTAGTTTCAGCTTTCAGACGGAGCGTCTTTAATGGTCGAACAAGGTTATACACCATATCTTCCCATACACTGGATGCTTCCAGCATCTCAACTCTCTTTGAGTATGACAATGTCTTGCGAACCAAACGGCCATTCATATGTCTGGATGTCAAATGCGTCCGCTCCACATACGAATTGTGTTTGCCCAGCTTCTGGTATACTGTCTCTGGATCTCCGAAAACCACTTTGGTGGTTACTCTCACAAGATGACCACCACGACGATGCTTCACTATCTGAAGATACTCCCAGTCAGACCCAGCTTGCTTCCTGGTGGGAGGACGTCCACGACCACCATATTTGGGAACAACTCCATAAACCCCTATCAGCGCTGATTCATATCCTTTGGCAGCATCGGAAGTCAATGAAGGCGGCTTATCTGGATGTCCGCACCGCTTCTGTTGATTCAGCAGTTTCTCTGCTACTTCTGATTCGCTCTTGCCAATTGCACGACCAACACGAAGGCGACTGGACTGATCTATCAGCGTTCCACGCCAGAAGCCACCTTTGTCTGGGTGCTCTTCATAGCCCCTTTTTTACCCTTGTTGCCAACGTAGGTCCACAGGGAATCCATCTGACCTTTATCAACATGGTAGTCCTTCAGAAGCACTTCCTCTATCTCCGCTACATTGCTGGCAGCCGCTTTCAACCAACTGGAGACCGTATCTTCCTTTACTCCTTTTACCCGGGCTACTGCTGCAATACTCATCCTCTCAGCAAGCATTGCCAGAGCTTCCAGAATGTCTTTTCTGGGAGTATGACGACCATAGAAGATAGTGCCTTTTGTTTCGGTAAATGTTACTCCGCAGGTCTTGCATTGATATCGCTGAGTACCATTGGGACTGTGGCCAAAACCTATTATGTTATCATTATTCGTTTTTCCATAATCTGGACATTCTTTGTTATCACAGAATTTATTGGCAGTTATCATTTCC